>JAACEJ010000010.1 GCA_011682565.1 Actinomycetota bacterium
TTATGAATTTAACATTGATAAAAACAGATTAAAGGCTTATGGATGGGATTATGTGGTGGCGGCTACAGCCGCAACATTCCCCTGGTTATTCGTTGCCATTTATTTCGTTTTTATTCTCTCAGATACAAACGTCATTAATGTATGGAAGGAATCATTACTGGTCTCCCGCTTCGCCGCCCCTACATCGGCCGGCGTATTATTTTCCATGTTGGCGGGAGCAGGATTGGGGCTAACCTGGATGTATAAAAAGATAAAAATCCTGGCCATATTTGATGATCTTGATACAGTACTGCTATTGATTCCGCTAAAAATGCTAATGGTAGGTTGGAAGTGGCAATTGGGAGTAGTGCTCCCTCATGTTTTTTCTTTTATGGGCTGCATGGCGCTACTTGCACAAGTTGCGCATCCCAATCACATGGCCTTGGGTGATAAGTTACAGTGTGGTGATTACTTTGATTTCAGAGGCAATCTACTTTTCAAGCAAGCTGATCGACGAAGTTGTACCAATTCATATTGAGGTGTTATTGCCTGCATTTGCCATTGGTTGCATGATAGTATATAAAGACATATCAATAACAAAAGATGATGGTAGTGAGTTTCATGAGGATATCATTGAAAAACCCGATGAAAAGCGAGTAACCCTTCTTGTGTCGACTGCCTTTATGGTGCTGGTTGGTCTCTCTATGCCGGCGATTGTTAACATTGCCGGTACTTCATCAGAGGTCGATTTGATAGATCAAAAAGTCGTTGATGCTTATATCGTTAATGATTCAGGTTATTCACAGAGTGATCTCGCGCCACATTCAGGGCAATCCCCCGACCTCGAAACTCCGCCAATGAGTTGGGGATGGACTATTACACATGTGCTCATTGTCACCCTTGTCGCGAATCTTGGCAAAATATTTCCGGCTTTCTGCTATGGTAAGGAAGCTCATTGGAAGGAACGATTGGCTTTAGCTGTGGGAATGTTCCCGCGTGGTGAGGTAGGCGCAGGCGTTCTGATTATTTCCATATCCTACGGGGTTGGTGGGGCGATGATCACAGTTGCAATGTTGTCTTTGGCATTAAATCTATTACTTACAGGAATATTTATTGTTATGGTTAAAAAGTTGCTTAGTAATGTTGAAATCGAGATAAATGTCTGATCGGGTAAGGGCGGGTCTCTCACCTGCCCTCCTTGCTATGTATGTCAATTTATTTTTATTATCCAACGGGACAGGCCCCCTGATATAGCCCGATAGCTTTTGAGGTCACCTCTGTCAGATTACTATTCAATACAGCGGAAGAAGAAATAAAGGAGACATTCTATGACTTTTACTTACGTGGATGTTGGCATTGTCGCTCTGTATATCGTGTTAATTTTTTATTCGGGCACACTCATGAACAAGTACATCGGCGGCATTGGCGACTATCTTGTGGCGGATCGCACCATGGGGTTTCACCTGGGTCTGCTTTCCATGATGTGTACCGAGATCGGTATGATCACTTATATTTACTATGCCGAACTGGGCTACAAGGCCGGGCTGTCAAGCTTGGTCGTCGCCTTTCCGCCCATGATCGTTTATTTTATCCTTGGCCGCACCGGGTTCATCATAAAGCCGTTGCTGGAAATGAAGATCATGACGATCCCGGAATTTTTTTCAAAAAGATTCAGCAAGGGCGTCCGTTTTTACGTCGGCATCCTGATGGCCGTGGGAGGTATTTTAAATTTTGGCGTTTTTCCCGGCGTCGAGGCGAAATTCATCAACACCGTCACCGGCATTCCACAGCAGCATGTGTTGCTAACCATGGTCATCCTGCTGACATTGGTGCTGATATATACGCTGGTTGGCGGCATGGTTTCCATCATCCTCACCAATTATTTACAATATGCTTTACTCAGTTTTGGCATGATATTCATCACGGTTTATGGCGTGTATGTCATTGGCTGGGGAAAGATCGTCGATTCCGTAATTGCCGGGATGGGCGAAAAGGGTATCAATCCTTTTTTTCCATCGTTGTTTAAGGGAGAGTTTGGCGTTGGATTTATCATCTGGCAGCTTTTGATGTGGACAGCCATCCTCGTCGCGTGGCAAGCTATTTCCATGCGCCTGTTCTCATCAAAAGATTCCAAAACCGGCATGAAAATTTACAGTTGGTCGGGCCTGATGTTTCTGTCCCGCGCCATTCTACCCATTTTTTGGGGCATCATGGCCTTTGCCTATTTTACAGAACCGGTAGACAGTCTGGAAGCTCTGCCATTGTTGATCAAAGCAATTATTCCCAGCGGCATTCTGGGTCTGATTTTCGCCGGCCTCCTGGCTGCCTCCATGTCCACCTACGCCAGCTATTTGCTTTCCTGGAGTTCGATCATCTCTCAGGATATTATCGGCAGCATCATAAAATTCATTACAGGTAAAGAAGCGAGTGCGAAAAACCAATTGATCATCAGCCGCCTGACCGTGGCCGCGGTAATGGTTTTTATCATTTGGTGGTCGCTGTTCCACAAGCTGGAAGGATATCTCTATTTTTATCTGCAAATGACCGGAATGCTGTTCCTTCCCGGAACGCTGGTCAGCATCGGCCTGGGCATTTACTGGAAAAAGTCCCGCACTGCCGGGGCCTACCTGGCTTTCACCCTGGGTGCTCTGCCGCCGCTGCTCTATCTGTTTATCTCCGAAAACCTGAAAAACGCCTGGGCCAGCCGGATTGGCTGGGGCGGATTTTTGCTGGCTTTTGTCGGAATGGTCGTCGGCTCGCTTGTTCAGAATATGCTATCACCCAAAAACGTTGAGGAGGCTGCATCATGAGCGCATGGACTATCTTTTGGGGACTCGTCGTTTTGTTCTCTCTGCTCTCTTTTACTTACATGTCGGTCAGGATTTTAATAAAATCCATCGCCGAGTTAAAAAGTATGTTCAGGACGCTTGACGAAAAACGCAAGGCATCGTGAATAAAAAAGGTCGAAATAGTAAAATGAGCGGATTGGATTGATAACAAAATCCCCCAGGGAACTGAATATGATACCTTTTATCGGCACGTTATCCAAAGGCTGGCTGGCCAAATATAATAATATCGTATTTGATCGCGACTATTATTTCGATCCTGAAAAGCGGCATGAAATTGACAGGATGTGCAGCGAGATTGCGGCAAAGGATATCGCCGATCTGGACATTATTTACTCGGAATCCAATCTTGGGCAAGCTGCTTACATTTCTGAAGATCAGGTACTGGTCGGCGGCATTCAGCCGAATATGATCCTCGGCATGTTGATTGGCGCGGACTTTTGTCCAAACGATGCAATGGACGCGGATATATCGCCCACGCCGTTGAAAGGAAAGGATTTGGACGATCTGCCGACACCGGAAAGTCTGTTACAGCACGAGACCATTCGATTGTTCGACGAACAGATTCAGCAGCTTCAGGGAAGCGCTTTGACACCGATTCCGCCGTTCTTCTGGGATGCCTCCGGCCGCGCCACCATCCACGGCGCCCTGACCACGGCGCAAAAATTTCTCGGCGAAGACATTTTCATCGATTTGATGCTCCAGCCGGATAAAATCGTCAAGGTGATGGACTGGATTACAGACTGTTACATCGTGCTCGTCAGGCATTTTTCCGAATTGGCCGACTTGCCCATCACCTCGGTGCATGTGGGAGAATGCTCCGCCAGTCTTGTGAATGATTCATTATTTCATCAATTTGTCGCGCCCCAGGCACAACGGATTGCCGAAAGCCAGGGCCCGCTGCGTTTTCACACCTGTGGCCCCAGCACACATCTTTTGCCGTCCATTAACAAAATTACCGGCCTGGCGTCCCTGGACATTGGCGGCGGCACTTCCATCGCCAGGGTGCGCGAACTTTTCGGTAAAGACCTGCCCGTGGATATTGCTCCACCGGCGCCCGATTTCTCAGCACAGACGGCGGAACCTATTTTGGCCTGGGCGCAGCAGGTGGTTGCAGATAATGCCGGCGGGACGTTGAAAATTGTTTACCATCTGGAACCGAATTATGATCTTGATATTGTGCGCGTCTTGCATGATTATCTTATAAATGAGTAATTCGTAAAAAGTCGAAAAGCATGTCATCGCGAGAAGCGGAGCGAGAGTTTAGCCCGTCTTCCAATCCACTTCAAAGGAAATTTTTTACTTCAGTCCTTTGATGACAAACCACGTCATCCCGTAAGCTTTAACCCGAACCGGCAATGTCACTTTAAATTGCCGATCTAATTGAAATTCCATGGGATCCCCTTCCCTTTCACGAATGAGTGCCAGGTTCGTAATACCGGTGTAATACAGCGGCAAAACGAGTTGTTCTTCCACTGCCTGCCCCGTGGGATTGTAAACAACGGCCAGGCCTTTTTCTTTCAAGTGTGGATTGACATGTAAAATGCAATCCGGTTTCCGGCCATCGGGACGACGTACGTGAATGATATCCGAATCCAGAATTGGGCGATGTTTTTTATAAAAGTCCACCCACTTTTTGACAATGGCCCTGGTCTCCGGCGCATCGTAAAGTCGCGGGCCGCGGTAACACGCCTGTACCCCGGCGCCAAACAGGTTCATCAGTCGCTGCCGGTAATGCGGCAGATGCTCCCGCAATGGCTCGATGGTCGCCGCAGCGCCGCCGCCATGGTATTGCGTCAACGGCACGAACATCCATCCCATCGAGGGCGTCTTTTCCCAGGTGCCGTCGAATATATTTTGCCGTTCGATTATCTCCTGCTGTTTGCGCGGCAACGACCAGTTCGTTTCGCGGTAGCCCATACCGGTTTTGTTGCTGCCGTTCAAAAAATACCAGTCCGGCACGTTCAGATAGATGCCCTGTGAGCGGCACCAGCGGTAAAAGTCACGAATTTCAGCGAACTGCTTCCACTGCGAGTCGTCCAGTCCGCGATGCCCCGGGTGTTCAGTTGAAGCGCATACATCGCCGGGATAAGAGCCGTCATGCTCCAGCACATCCATACCCGTTTTCCGGTAAAATTGGTGCAGCTTTCGAAAATAATCCCGGCCCCATCGGCTCTGCAAGCAAGGTGAATTCCCGAACTTTGGCTTCATTCCTTCGGGCATGACCACATCATTGCCGCCACCAACCTTACGGCTGGCCAGCAAAGAGTATCCCCCCAGGGCAATACCTTTCGAGTGAGCATAATCCGCCAGCGTCTTCATCCGCAGAATATTTTCTTCACTTTCATCCTCAGGATTAAAGCCGCTGCCAAAGGTCATGATGATCATTTCAAAGCCTACCTCTGCACACTGATCGATAGCCAGCCTGACGGATTTGTCGTCTGCGCGACGGACGTGCATGAGGATGGGATTCTCCGTTACCCAGGGCGCGATAGTGCGGTACATTTTGCGCTGCGCCAGTCCCTTGCGCTCACGATCCCAACCATCGTGCAGCAGTTCAAAAGTGCGAAACGATTCGAACTCTTTTCCCGGCTTAATTTCCTGTGCCGGGCCATATTGTGGGCGACACACCAGCAGGCAGGGCGTCTTGCGCTCATAGTTCACCTGGGTCAAATACAACGGATCGGACTCCCGGAATATGCTCTTCCCCAGACAACTTTCTGTGGACGTGCCGCCGCCAAAGGCATAGTCGGTCTCCACGGTCATGTTAGGATAACGCCACTGTTTCTTTACGCCAACCGAGCTTTCGCCTTCCACCACTGCCAGAATTTCGCTCTTAAAGCCATCCACGATAATTGTCCGATTCGAACCGTTCATAATGGAAATCCACTTGCCGACCAATGGAATGCCGTCATAAATATCATAGTGAATACGGATGGTTATGTTTCGCAGATATTCATGTTCCTCCGCAATCCGGCCTGGCTTAAAATTGAGCGTCAACGACTTTCCCGGTGGCGGCCAGGGACGATCTTCGGGCATCCACTCCAGATGTTTCTTCCAGGGAAAGCGCGCTTTTATTTCTCCAACCTGATAGTCGACAAATTGAAAAGCATCCGGCTCGGATTGCATCTCATCGATCCATTTCGGCAGCAAGTAGTTGTGAATCGGCTGGCCAGTCAATCCGCCTACAGGGAAAGTCATACTATCAATTTGAACCTCCGCCTCCGGTCGCACGGAACGGACAAATTCTTCCTCAGTAGTCACGTTCAGAAAACTTGTCGTGGCCGCATTAGGTTGCAACCGAATAGTACGGGAAATCAACCCATTCGTCAATTGAACGGATTTACCGTCATCCGTTTTTTGGATCGTCGCGACATAGCCGGATGGGTCGATGAGCCAGTCCCGTTCAGCTCCGGCCCGGCTGTTTGTAATGGATGACAAAACTGTTAAAACACTAAAAATCGCGATGACTTTGTTCATGGGTACTCCTCTGTTAAAGTATTGAAATCTTTGCAAGGTTAAGAGTCATTTTTTGACACCAGACGTCCGACGACAGGAGGACTCCGGTTGTCACTGATTGCGCTCATTGTCAATAACAAGTTTAGGTGCCTTGAAAACTCGGGAATATTGCACTTGAAAAGTAGTAATTCTTTCTCTATATTCACGAGGGTTAACATATTTGGAGAACTAGATGATGAAAACAATCACATTAAAATTACCTGAAACCATTGTGGAGCTTTATCCAAAAGTTGGAAAAAAAGTGTTTCTTTCTGCACTACGGGAATCTATCAGGCATACCATAACAGAGGAACAGCAAATGCTCCTGGACATAAACAAACGCATAAAGTCTTTTGAAAACAAATATAAAACCAACTTTGATAATTTTCAAAAAAACCTGCCGCCGGATGGGGACTATAAGCTGCATGAAGACTATGGCGAATGGTCCTATCTGGTAGACGTATCTGCTGAAATCAAGAAGGATATCGCAAACTATCAGCGTCTTAATGGTGTCGTGGAATGAAACAGAATTCTCTTTTGCAATTTCAAGAAATCATATCCTCTATCGAATCGCAAAGCTACGAACAAACAAAACAATTTGAGATTTACAAATGTCGGGTCACTTTTCTGGATGGCTCCAATTTAAGAATATTTGAAAAATACGATAACAAAAAACTTGTATATTACAGCTATTATTGGCTTTCCGCTTTTAATGATTTAATCATTGGGTGGGATCGGGCACCGCATCATCAAGACATTAGCAGTTACCCACATCATAAACATGTGGGCTCCCAGGGAGACGTGACAGCTTCGGCTGAAAATAATTTAACTGCTGTTTAGAGGTCATAATAAACAGTCTATTACCCCCTTTAGCATAAATTATGGAACCTTGCGAAAGTTGAAACCCTTCGCAAGGTCAAGAGTCACTCCAGGTGTTTCTTCCAGGGAAAGCGAGCTTTTATTTCTTCAATCTGATAGTCGACAAATTGAAAAGCATCCGGCTCGGATTGCGTAAAGACAGCAAAAGCAATAAAAAACAAAAACAGGTTTTTTCGAGACATGACCTTCCTCCTATACTCATGACGCCCGGCGAACTCTTCCGCCCTGCCCGACACCTATGTCCCTTCCAATGGAATAAATCCGACCTTTCATGCAGAGATGGCACTGTTTGGCGGTTTCGTCTATGCAGGCTTTGGCGGGGTAAATTTCGTACAACAAACGGTATTCGGGCGGCGTCATGTTTGGCATAACAATGTTTGCTCCACGGGACAAACCCAGTTCACGTCCTTCCCGGCTATTCAGTGTGGCCAGTGCTGTCGTGCTGGGAATGTTGGCGTCCGGGCGGAGAATACGGGTCAGGGCCACGGCCTTGTATGTCATGAGTTCGGTGTTGGGAACCTGTTCACGATCGTCCACCTCCCACGGGATGCCCTCTTTGCCGAGCCGGGTATCCGGATGAGGAATGAACGGCCCCACACCAATCATGTCCAGATCTAAATGTTGAAAAAGGAGCAGATCGTCGGCAAGCGAATCATACGTCTGGCCGGGAATACCGAGCATCACACCCGAACCAACTTCGTATCCCAGGTTCCTTAACTGCCGCAGGATTTCAAACCGGTCGGATATTTTGTTCGGCAACGAGGGGTGAATATAATCATAAAGCTGCTGATTTGCCGTTTCAAAACGAAGCAGGTAACGGTCAGCTCCGGCTTCTTTCCAGGTTTTCAGGTCATCATAACTTCGTTCGCCAACGCTTAACGTAACGGCAAGCGGCGTTTCCGTTTTAATGCAGCGAACCACATTGGTCAGCCAGTCCCGTTTTATGCCGTAATCCTCACCGGACTGCAAGACAACGGTACCGTAATCATACTGAACGGCCTCGTGGGCACAGGCGATGATCTCATCGGCAGACATGCGGTAGCGCTGAACGTCCTTATTGTCTGCTGTGAGGCCGCAGTAACCGCAGCGCCGGATACAATAATTGGAAAACTCGATCAGCCCACGCAGGTGCACCTCATCGCCCACATTTTCCTGACGGACTTTATCCGCCTGGCGCCACAACTTTTTTAATCTGTCTTCATCCTCTTCTTTGAGCCACTGAATGATGTCCTGTTTTGTCATACGGCCATGTTCTCCGTTTCTTTATAAACCTGTAATGCAGCGGGAAACGGCTGCAACGCCCGTTCGAAAATGCCCAGCGTATAGGCAATTGTCAGTCCGTAATTGGTAATGGGAACACCGGCCTCACGGCATCGCAGCATTCGGGTAAGCATGATCCTTCTGTTAAACATGCACGAGCCGCAGTGGACGACCAGTTTGTACTCGGAAAGGCCGTCGGGAAAATCTCTGCCCTGGGTGACGGTGATGTCCAGTCTGCCGCCGACGTACTGGGTCAGCCAGCGGGGAATTTTCACCCGGCCAATATCCTCGCCAATAGGATGGTGCGAGCAGGACTCGGCAATCATCACCCGATCACCCGGATGCAAATCGTCAATCGCCATGGCTCCCTTTACCATTTCGGTCAGGTCACCCTGGCGACGGGCGAAAAGGATTGAAAACGAAGTCAGCAGGATTTCAGGCGGTGTGTCTGCCGAGACTTTGAGAAATGCCTGCGAATCGGTGACAACCAGTCTGGGCGGAGTTTTAAGATTACTCAAAGCGGCGCGCAGTTCCCGTTCTTTTGTCACAAGACAAAATGAATCGTTATCGAGCAACTCCCGGATGGTCTGCACCTGCGGCATGATGAGCCGACCTTTTGGGGCTTCCTTGTCTATGGGAATCACGAGAATGACGCTTTCACCCGGAGCGACCAGATCGTTAATCAGGGGGAGATTGTTAACAAAATCCTCCGGTGCAGATTCCAGCAAGGCCCGGCGAAATTCCAGTATGCCGGAACCATGACAGGCAACCGTAGCAGCGGTTTTGATCTTTTCTTCTTTAAACCTGTTTAACAGCATAACATCTGGTTCATGCAAATCCGTTTTATTAAACACCACAATCGTTGCGATGTGCCGGTCGCGGAATTCCTGCAATAATAATTCTTCAAATTCGCCAAATTGGTTGGCATCGGCAACAATCACAGCAATGTCTGTTCTGTCCATTGCCTGTCTGGTTTTCCGGATGCGCATTTCACCGAGTGCGCCAATGTCATCGATGCCGGCGGTATCAATAAAAAGCACAGGTCCAAGTGGGAGAAGTTCCATGGGCTTTTCAACCGGATCGGTGGTGGTACCGGCCAAGTCCGAAACGATGGAAACGTTTTGCCGTGTTATAGCATTCAACAAACTTGATTTACCAACATTTCGTCTGCCGAAAATTCCAATATGACAGCGCAGGCTTTTGGGGGTCTTTTGCATAAAATCTGTTTCCGTTCTGAATTGTTCTCAACTTCCCAGCTTACACACCGCTTCCGGCGACGTCAACCGGTTAAATTCTTCTTTAGTTACAAATCCATTTTTGACAGCCGTTTCACGAATCGTTTGCTTTTGCTCTATAGCCAGCCTGACCAACTCTGAGACTTTATCGTAGCCGATTTTGCTAACCAACGCTGTGGCCGTAGCTGTGGATGAATTAACGTGTCGGCGGCATCGATCTTCATTTGCCTGAATGCCGTCGATGCAGAGGACTCGTAAGGTGCCACACGCTCGCGAGAGCAGATCGCAGTTGTTTAACAAACAATGGGCGATCAGGGGCTGGAACGGATTGAGTTCCAGGCTCCCCATGGACGCTGCGTGGGCGATCACCACATCATTTCCCATGACCAGCATGGCTGCCTGGGAGACCGCCTCCGGGATGACCGGGTTGACTTTTCCCGGCATAATCGACGAGCCGGCCTGCCTGGCGGGGAGATTAATTTCCCCCAGTCCGGCTTCGGGGCCGGAAGATAACAGGCGCAAGTCGGTTGAAATTTTTAGCAGCGTGGCTGCCAGTGCTTTAAGGATACCGGAGACTTCGACAAAAACGTCCACGTTCTGGGTGGCGTCGATCAGGTTTTCCGCCCGGGCCAGTCCGATGCCGGTGAGTTCCCGCAATGTATCCACAACCCGAAAGATAAACTTTTTCGGGGCGGCCAGTCCCGTGCCGATGGCTGTTCCGCCGAGATTGACAACCCGAAGCCGTTCCTCGCATTTGTAGATGCGCCAGCGGTCCCGGCTGACGGCCTCGGCATAAGCGCTGAATTCCCGACCGAGAGTGGTCAAAACGGCATCCTGCATTTGCGTACGCCCGACTTTAACAATGTGAGCGAATTCCTTTTCTTTGCACTGAAACGATTCCTGCAAGGTCACAACGGATTCTTCCAAATCCCGGACAAGTTGTATGGCGGCAATTTTCAGGGCAGTGGGATAGGTGTCGTTTGTCGACTGGTGTTTATTGACATCATCCAGCGGCGAAATAATATCATATTCACCGGGTTTATGTCCTAAAATCACCAGCGCCCGGTTGGCGATCACTTCATTCACGTTCATATTCAAAGACGTCCCGGCGCCGCCTTGCAGGCTATCGACTTGAACAAATTCCGTTAGTGAACCGGCGGCCATTTCTCCGCTTGCCTGGATGATCGCCTCTGCCTTTGTCTGCTCTAACGCACCAACAGACTGATTGACCAGCGCACAAGCCTGTTTTACCTGTCCATAAGCCTGGATGAGCCGGGGATGGGAAGGCGTTCCGGCTATGTGGAAATTCTCCAGCGCTCGGGCTGTGTGGATTCCGTAAAGAGAATTTTCCGGCAGGACAACCTCTCCCAATTGGTCCTTTTCTGTCCGTGTCTTAACAGTAGACATCCCGTTTTCCTTCTTTAACCAAATTAACCAGTTTTTCGCCACGTTTTTTAGGCAAACCGGTCAGTTGAGCCAGCGCTTTTGCAATCGTCTCTTCGCCAACATTTCGGGTCTCCGGTGAAGCATAATCCTCAAGATATTCCTGGAACGTGGACAAGCCGTTGGGATTGCAGTGTGCCTTGATATCGCCCGGTTTGGCCAGGTCCATAAAATCCTGGCCGGTACGGCCCAGGCGGTAACAGCCGGTGCAGAAGGAGGGAATAAATCCTTTCTCCGCCACGTCGTAAATCACTTCGTCCAGGGAACGGTGATCGCCGAGGGAGAATTGGCTCGAGTCTTCAGCGTCATCTTCGTACCCACCCGGATTGGTGCGGCTGCCGGCCGAGATTTGTGAAACACCCAGTTCAAAAGTCTCCCGACGCATTTGAGCCGTTTCCCGTGTGGACATGATGATTCCTGTATATGGAACGGTGAGACGCAGAATGGCTACGATTTTTTTGAAATCCGTGTCCGTCACCGGAAAGGGCGGATGAGTTGCAATGTCCGAGCCGGTTGCCGGCTCGAGCCGGGGGACGCTGACGGTGTGCGGCCCCACTCCAAATTTGTTTTCCAGGTGGCGAATGTGTTGCATCAAGGCCAGGATTTCGAATTTCCAGTCGTAAAGCCCAAACAGTACACCAATCCCCACATCGTCAATTCCGGCTTCTATTGCCCGGTCCATGGCGGTGATGCGCCAGTCATAGTCCCGCTTTTTACCGGCCAAGTGAACCCTTTTATATGTGTCATGGTGATATGTTTCCTGGAAAATCTGGTAAGTGCCGATTTTTCGTTCCTTTAACCGGCGGAACTCCTCCACCGTTAAAGGCGCCACATTGACGTTGATACGCCGGATTTCTCCCGGCCCGCTTTTAGTAGCATAAATCGTATCGATCGCCTTTAATATATAATCAAACCCTTCCTGCGGATAGGATTCACCCGCAACCAGCAGCACCCTTTTGTGACCCTGTTCAACCAGTATCCTTGTTTCGTTGGCAATTCCCTGCTGCGTGAGCACACGGCGTTTGAGTTCCTCGTTACGCGCCCGGAAGGCACAATAGGTACATTCATTATTGCATAAATTGGCGACATATAGTGGTGCAAAAATAACCAGCCGTTTGCCGTAGATAGTTTCCTTAACTGTGCGGGCGGTTTCAAAAAGCCCGTGAAGCAATTTAGTATCTGTGATGGACATGAGCACGGCAGTTTCTTCTGCCTCCAGGCCATTCATTTCAGCGGCTTTGGCCAGAACAGCCCGCACACGGGCCGGATCGGAATTGGCATGGCGAGCCAGAGTATGGTGAATATTCTGTTCGTCTATCAGGATCGTTTCGGCGCCGATTGTTTCTAACATGATTCACCTCATTTTTGTGTTTGTTTTTTGATCATATTTTGGCAAAAGCGGATTTGACGGTCACGTCCGGTAACTGGCCGATCTTTCCGGTCAATGCGCCAATCTGATCCGTGTTTCCATCAACAATGAGGGAAATAATTGAGAGCGACCGTTCCTTGTACGGCAAACCGAGCCGGCCGATAATGATATTGGAATATTCATGCAGAATTTCATTCAAGGCGGAAAAAGCAACGTTGCGGTCGTGAACAATAATCGCAACGACACCAATGCGGCGGTTTTCGGAAAGGTCTTGTACAGTCATGATGTCTCCTCAATGTCAGGAAAAAATCCCCTTCACCTAAGAAATATGGTTTAAAATTGGAGAATAAATATCTGAAATAATGTCATAAAAAGCAAATAAAATGTTACGAATGTAACAACAAAAATCACCGGAATAATCTGTCTGTCAAGATGAGCGTCATCCAGGTGTTCCGCCGCAGAGCAGCGGAACGAGGTTTAAATCGACCGCAAAGATCAAAAAATAATTTTCAGCGTCTCTATGGCATATCGCCCGACGGAAAAATGGATTTCCTTGCCTTCTCCGGACAACAGCCTCCCTCCTTCCTCGATCAAATTCGTCCTCTCGATCCGCTGCATCGGAGTAAACCAGCGAAAGGACACATCTGTCACTTTGCCCTCCATTTCATAGCAACGCAATATGACCGAATCATCATCTTTACATTTCTTGATGGTGCTGATCAATACATTGTCCGCATTCGGCGCGCAAAAACTCCTTTGTTCAGGCAGATCAGGATTGCCGACAGGAGCTACATTTTGCACGAGAAACAGAGAATGATTCACTCCCTTGGCCGCATGGTAGCCATTCTCCCAGCCGGGTTTATACGAAAAAATGGAAAAATGAAAATGGTGATCGCCTTTTTGCAAATACCAGTTTCCCAGACCATTGCAACTACGGCGCGAAGCCAGCAGCAGCGGCTGGATAATCGGATAGTCCACCGGATTATCGGTCGGATCGATGTAATCGCACACGGCGACGCTGGAGCTCATCGTAAAGCCGAATTGATCATCGGAAGCGCTGATCCAGTCCTGCACTTCGCGCGGATGCACTTGAGATGCCGGCTGCACATAGCGTTCGCCGGCCGCGCCGGGGATTTCGTCCTGCCCCACCGTAACCTTGCCGAAAGGCACTTCGTATGTTATTTTTGCGTCTCTCATATTCAGTGGAAAAGCCAGGCGGAACTCGCGGTACTTTGTGCCGTCCCAATCAAGCAAATCGACATCCAGATCGATCCTTTTGATCGACTTGTAGATCGTGAGCACCTGCCGAACTGAGCAGTGCGAAAAGGAATGCTCGACAGAAAACACAGATTTAACTGATCCGTCGCTGAGCATCTGCCATTTGGGATGGTAATTGCTGAACTTGTCAAAACCCTTCATAGTCGGTTGCTGCACCTCGGCAAATTCACCGGCGCCATTGCCGACGGATTGCATGGTAAAAATCTCTCCGGCCAAAAACTTTTCCGTGCGGAATAAATTCTGGTTTAATTTCTTGTCGAAAATTTGTTTGATGCCGCCGTCGGCAAAAATGATACGATAAAATTTGTTTTCAAAGGTCTTGACCGTTCCGGCATTTTTTTCATTCACCGGAGGTTTTTTCAGCGGCTGCACATAAAATGTACGATAGCCGATGGATGGAATTTCGCCGGCAATAAATTCAACCTGCGCCGTTTTTATGCTGCCGTCCTGATAAAAAGTTGTGTTCGATAATTCCGAATCGATGGTATTCTCATCCCCATCCACAACGCGGACGCCGTAAGCCCGGCCATTCGCAAAATCGAGTCGGCATGAAACCGGTGCGTTTCGCTGCCAGGACAGGTCATTGAAAACCACGAGCGGCTGCCCTGATGATTTTTTAAATGTAATTTTTCGGGCAATATTTTTCAGGGCATTGTTCAATATTCTGGCGCCCACATCCCGGGCAAATTCGGATTTGGCTTGAAACACGCTGTCGGTCACCTGGCCGTTTTTGCCGCCCCAGCCGTGATCCGGATAGATGTGCGCCTCCCATGCCGCAACCAGTTCTTTGGCCGGATAATTTGTGAAATCACGCCTGAGCAGAGCGTCGATAGTGGAGAACATCTCCGCCGCAGTCAGCATTCGACCGCCCTGCCGTGAAGCGGAAACGGCCTTGTGGTGCGTCGGGCCGTGAATATAGAGCCAGACATTGGGACGCTCGCCCTGAATAACAGGAAGCGTAGAATTGTGATCGAAAATTTTTCGCAAAGAGTTTTCGGCAAGATCGTATTTATATTTAGGCAAAGGCAGTTCGATGACTTGTCGCTCACCTTGGGTTCTGAGATGAAGATGATTCCATTTTTGAAAAAGCTCCGAAAAATCCTTCGGCGAACTCATGTCCGTCGAATAAAGGACAAAAATATCCGGAGGAAGCCGATACTTTTTATAAGCATTTTCCCATCCAAGCACAATCGAGGGCGTCTCCGTTACGGCAGTTTCGGCATCGCTGCGCAAAAACTGGCTGGCGTGATGATAGTGGCCCGGCGAATGCACACCCACCCGCGAGCCGTCCGGACTCTGCCAGTAGAAAAAGCCCTTTTCCTGGCGGCTGATGAGCAGATAATCAACGCCGCTCTTTTTGAGAATCTGCGCCATTTGCAAGGTCCGACCCGGCACATCCACACTCCAGGCCAGACGGCTGTCATAGCCGGGCAGAATCTTTTTCAGCCACTTGCGGCCAAAATAAAACCCACGCACCAGGCTCTCGCCGGAATACATGCCCTCGTAAGGCTGGTTGTAATTCGCACCCCATTCCAATCGGCCTTGCAGGCAATATTTCAAAATTTCATTTTTCCGATCCGGATGTCTTGCCAAATATTCATGCAGCATCAACGCCTGCTCGGCGGAATAACGATAAGTGGAATCCCGTGCAAGCATCTCCAGCGCCGGGGTGATGATTTTCTCATCCCGGTCGATCATGCACTGCTGCGGCGTATCCATCCAGGCAATGTCCTGGTGGCTGGATGTGGCGAGATGGATGGTGCCGTTTTTAAAATAAGACCGAGAGAGCGCTTGCAGTTCATTCGCAACATCTGAAAAATAGCTGCCGCTGCATTCGAGAACGTGCCGGGTTCCCCGGATGCTTTTATCCCGATAAACGATCATGCCGTCCTCGATCAATTCCCGCCTGTGCCGTCGCCCTGAAAGCGAATCCAAAACGTCGATCGTTTGCCCGTTCAACGAAAGGGTTAATGGAAATTGCAGTTTATTTAAAGCCAGGTCTGCAACGATTGTACTTGTGCCGTTTTTTTCTTTCAATTTCCGTTTAAATCGATGCCCGTTTGAATCAGAAAATTCAAAAATCTTTCCACTAAAACTTTTCGGCATATCGACAAGCACTTTATTTTCGTTCTCACTCCAGGTCAACCTGTACCAGAATCCATCTTTTCCCGTTTTTTGAATTCTGTGCAAAAGTTTGTTATCTAAAAAAGCCATGTACCACGCGGTGCTCTCGCTCTCTGCGGTTACTTTTAGCCGGACAGGTCGGCCCGGTACCAATTGTTTCGCAGGCAAAGTCAGAATCATAAAACCAAACAGGTCCCGGTTTTCATTCTCGTATTTTACAATGAACCGTAACCGGCTGTCGTGCGCCCCGCGCAATTGCCATGTGTTTTCTTTTTTCGTCGCAAACGTCAGGTATTTTTCACCGTTAACATAAAGGGCAAATTTCTGGTCACCTGAATTTACTCCCATCCCGGCAACCCATATCAAACTTGTTGTCTTGCCGCTTGTCTCCGGTATTGGCGCTGTCTGCCACTCGACGGCAATCTTTCCATCAGACGATCTTGAAAACAGCGCTGTCGTCGCTTCCGGGATGGATGAATAATACGGGCGTAAATAGCCGGAACTATTTTTCACACACCCTTCCACCAGCGTTTTATTTTCCGAAACCATCTCAATACAAAACTTTGCCAAGTTATGCTCACCGGCATACTGTGCCATGCCCCACGCTGCCTGCAAAAATACAAGGCCGATCATTACCGCGGCTTTTAGCATATTCATGCTTTTTATTCCTCTTGATCGAATATCACTCATTGGCACGGTTACTCTTTTTTACTTAAATCAAGCAATTCAACCTTGCGAAATTCTGTGGGTGCACTTTCCGCCTGCAGAGCAATGTAACCCTCTTTCAATAATGTCCCTTCAGGTAAAGGATAATTCTCCGGCAAACTTCCTCCGCCGATCTGCGGTTTGCTGTAGGTCAGTACAGTATCACCCGCAATGATGTGATGTATGACGCTGTCGCCAAGCACAACAACCTCCACGGTGACCCATTGGTCACCATCGTACGTTTTGGATGTGGAACCGGTGCAATGTTTTGTAATCAGTTCACCATTCATGACAATGTTCGTACCCGGCGTGCACACATTCGCCGTAGGTCTTTCCCCTTCTCCCAGGCCACCTAAAAGCTGGCATTCGATGGATACCGGGAAATCCTGATCCAGTCCCATGCTTTGCGCGGACTGGGAGTGCAGCATGATGCCGTTATTTCTTCTCGCCCATTCCGGGCCGCCTGGTACCTGTTTACCGACAAATCTGTACTCCACCCGAAGCTTGTAATGGGAAAATTTCTTTTTGTAAAAGATGTGACCAAACTCGCCATTAAAATGATTCCAATCGTCATAGCAAACTTTTAAAATCCCATTCTCCACGCGAAAGGTATTTTTGTAATTGTCATTCAGTTCATGGCCGGAAAATTTTATGTCCCAACCGGACAGGTCTTTGCCGTTGAATAATTGAATCCACTGATCGGACCCGGTTTTGTCCTGCGGTTTGCTGCATGCGAAAAGCAGCAAAAGAATGAATAATGCGTTTAATTTCATGACGCCTCCTTTTGGATTTGAAACTGAGCACTGTTATTTATTGCAACATTTCTCTAATGGACTTGGCTTATCATCATCACCTACTCTTCATGGGAAAAATAGTAGATATCCATGATTTTCAGAATCTCCTCTTGAGCCTGAAGACGATTCCTGAACTGCTGCCAATTTTTATGACCCTTTTCGGTCCAGGCCACTTCGGATAATGCCAGTAGTCGAGGAAAGATTTGCCGGTTCATCCGCGGCACTGTCCGGTCGATGTGTGACCAAAAATTTGCCTGAACACCAAGTATATTCTGTACATAATTTTCATCGAGGCCGTCTGGAACGGGGTCGTAAGAATAAACTTTGCTTGTCGGGATTTTATCGTAAGAATAATCGAAATAGCAAAAAGAAGTCGGCGACATCACGACAGGATGTCCCCCTTCGACAGCTTTTAAAGTGCTTTCCATATCACTGTGCCAAAACATGA
>JAACEJ010000241.1 GCA_011682565.1 Actinomycetota bacterium
TGTGCATGGAGCATGGAAAAAGCAAAAAGGGCAAGGAAGGCGAGCTTGCCGTGATTAAAACCTACAGAGCTTGCGATGCGTACTAATAGATCCGTCTTAGAACTTGACAAAGGTGCGATATTTTAATATATTAATTTTCATTTTGCAAAAACATTACGAAATTACCGATGCTGAAGGATAAACTACGCGTGCAGGGCATGATTTTTCATGCCTATCACGGACTTGAACACGACGAGATACGAAACGGCCAGAGATTTGAGGTCGATCTTGAAATGATTTTTGATGCTTCGAAAGCAGCCAAATCAGATCAATTGAAAGATACGATCGATGTCCGTCAGGTTTATGAAAAAGTTCGTAAAGTCGTCGTTAACAAACGTTTTTACCTGATCGAAGCGGTCAGCCAGAATATTGCTGATATCATTTTTCAGGAATTTGCAGTCGATGAGGTAACTGTCAGGGTCAGGAAACCATTCGCTCCGTTAGGTGGACTGGCAAATGGTACTGAGGTCGAAATCACGAGAAAGAGAGCGGACAAAGCGTAAATGGCACGCGTTTTTTTAGGCCTCGGTTCTAATGTGGGTAATCGCCTGTTGTACTTGCGTCAGGCTGTCGATCTTGTTGTAAATGTACCCGGTCTTACATTTGTAACTATATCTCCCGTTTATGAAACCGAACCGGTTGGTTACTTTGAACAGTCTGATTTTTTAAACGCCGTGGCGGAACTGAATTTTGAAATGGCTCCGGAGAATCTTTTATCTGAATTACAAGAGATCGAACGAATGCTGGGAAGAGAGCGGGAAATCAGGTGGGGTCCGCGGACAATTGATATCGATATTCTGGCTATCGATGCGTTGTATTACAACAGTCCCAGGCTAAGGGTGCCTCACCCGGAACTTGCGAATCGTTTGTTTGTTTTGCAGCCATTCGATGATATTGCGGCAGATTATCCTGTTTTTGCACTGGGAAAGACGGTTCACCGGTTATTGGAAATGACGACCGATAGAAGTAAAATCAAATATTACTTGTCCTCACAAACATTATTGAACCAACCCAAAGAGGTTTGACGTGTCTGTGCCTGATTATATTTGCATTGAAGGTGTTATTGGAGTAGGCAAAACGAGCCTTGCGACCATGTTGGGAGAATACCTTGACGCGCGTGTCGTTTATGAACGTCCCGAGGAAAATCCTTTTCTGGAAGATTTTTATAATGACCCCCCTCGTTTTGCTTTTCAGACACAATTGTTTTTCCTGCTCAGCCGCTACAAGCAGCAGGAGGAAAATGTACAAACCGATCTGTTTCACAAGACACTCATTTCCGATTATTTGTTTGCAAAGGACAGGATATTTGCACATCTGAATCTTGAGGACAGGGAATTGTTTTTGTACGACCGGGTGGCTTCTCTACTCGAACAAAATATTACCAAACCCGACCTGGTCATTTATTTACAATCGACCCCCGAAAAGCTGATGATGAACATAAAAAAACGCGGACGTTCCTATGAAAAAGATGTTTCTACGGAATATATCCGTTCCCTCAATGAAGCATATAACCGTTTCTTCTTTCATTATACGGACACCCCTCTGCTCGTTGTCAACAGCACTTTGATGGATTTTGTCAATGTCAGACAGGATTTCGAAGAGCTTGTCAACCAGATCATGCGTCCCCATTCCGGCATCGAATATTATTCCCCTGGTGAGTAATTTAACCGGCTCACAATAATTGTCAATTATTGAAATTCCTCATTGTTTTTAAAATTATTATTAGTTAAATTTCCACGTATAAAAAACTTACTTGTCAGGTTTTATTTCGAGGATACCAGGATGTATTTATTTCGAGTCATACTCGTTGGATTGCTGGCTTTTTGGGCTGTGAAACTTGTCGGTAATCTTTTAGGGGGCGGCAAGCAACAAGAGCAAGTACGCGGGAAATCCCATTCAAAGCCGATTGACCTGTCCAAAGAAGACGTCGAAGATGTTGATTTTAAAGAGAAAAAAGACTGATTTCTCCAGATGAAAATTTTTTTCAGAATATTTAAATACCTGCGCCCCTATTGGTTAACTCTCGCCGGGTCCATTCTTTGTATCATCTTTTTTACGACTTTTAACAGTGCTTCCCTCGTTTCAATTATGCCGTTTTTGAAAACTCTTTTTCAACCTCAAACCACAGAACAGGGCGTTGCTCCTGTCTCCGTGGTGCCCAATCCAGTTGATATCGTGGGTAACGCCATTCCGTCCGGATTCGATCGCTGGCGGGTTGAAGCGAAAAACGAAATTTACGGTCTTTTGCTAAGCGGCAACCGACTATCAGCTTTGCATAAGATTTGTATCGTTATTATTATTCTCATCTTTTTTAAAAATATATTTGCCTATCTTCAGGCGTACCTCATGGCAAAGGTTGAGCAAAGTATTATTCGTGATCTTCGCGATGATCTGTACAAGCATATCAACGAGCTTTCACTCAGCTATTTCCATCGAACCCGTACAGGACAGATTATTTCCCGAATTACCAACGATGTCAATCTTGTCAATGGAGGCATCTCTGCAAGTTTTGTAACACTCATCAAAAACCCGTTGATGATTCTTTTCTCTCTCGCTCTTGCCATTATCCTGAGTTGGAAACTGACTTTAATTGCCCTTATCGTTGCACCGTTCAGCATGGCGATCATTGGCTGGATTGGCCTGAAATTGCGCAAGCAAAGCGCCATCTCCCAGGCAAAAATGGCGGACGTAACGTCCGTGCTTCAGGAAACAATTTCCGGTGTTCGTGTGGTCAAAGCTTTTGCCATGGAGCATTTTGAGGTCAAAAAGTTTATGGCGGAAACGCAGCACTATTTCTGGACTTTGCTAAAAATTACCAGAATCCGGAATCTGGCCTCGCCGCTGACCGAGTTTTTAGGTACAACCGTTGCAGTAGGAATTCTGTGGTTTGGCGGACAGGAAGTGCTGCAGGGCCGAATGCTGGCACCCGAGGAATTTATCCTTTTTCTGCTGGTGATTTTCTCGATCATGCAGCCGGTTAAAGAATTATCCAGTGTGAACAATCGCATCCAGGAAGCGCTGGCAGCCGGCGAGCGGATTTTTCAGGTTCTTGATCTGGAACCTGAAATACATAATGCGCCGAATCCGCAAAGAATTGAGCAGTTCCGCAATGATTTGGAATTCCGCAATGTATCTTTCAGTTATAACAAACATGACGTTGTGCTGGAAAACATTTCAGCAAAAGTGGAAAAAGGTGAAATTCTGGCCATTGTGGGACCGAGCGGAGCGGGTAAATCCACATTTGTTGATCTCATTCCCCGATTTTACGATCCGACAAAAGGGAGTATTTGGATTGACGGAAAGGACATTCGCGGGATTGAAATAAAATCACTGCGCCGACTGATGGGGATTGTCACCCAGGAGACGATTCTCTTTAACGATACGGTGCGAAATAATATTGCTTACGGTCTTTTGGATCGTCCACTGGAAGAAGTGAGCGCAGCCGCAAAAGTGGCCAATGCACATCATTTTATCGAGGATCTGCCGCAAGGGTATGATACGAACATCGGCGAACGGGGGGTTACGCTATCCGGCGGACAGAGACAGCGGCTGGCCATTGCGCGTGCGGTTCTTAAAAATCCGCCGATTTTGATTTTGGATGAGGCGACGTCTTCGCTGGATACCGAATCCGAACTTTTGGTGCAGCAGGCCATTGAACGACTGATGGAAAACCGCACATCTTTTGTTATCGCCCACCGGCTTTCAACGATTTTAAACGCAGACCGGATTATCGTCCTCGATAATGGCCGGATCGTTCAGCAGGGAACACACAAGGAACTTGTGGCGCAAGAGGGGCTTTACAAAAAACTCTACAACATGCAATTTCGATTGTAAGGAATTCGGGTGAACCGGGAAACGAAAAACCTCGATTACTATTTAAAGCGGACAACTTTTATAGCAATGATTGTTTTCGCCGCGGCAATGCCTTTTACCATTGCATTGACACAAATCAGTTTGTTCGTTGCACTGCTTGCCTGGTTGGGACGGCTCACCGTGACTCACTCGTTGCGGCTGCGGCGTCTTTCTCTTGAATGGGCTTTTTTAGCCTATATTGCGGCTGAAATACTTGCACTGATCTTTTCCACAAATGTGCCGCAATCATTTATTTTCTTAAAGCGGCTGCTGCTCATTCCCATCGTTTACCTTTTTGCCCTAGATGCTTTGGAAAAGAAACAGTTGAATCTTTTGGCGACCGTTTTTATCATTTCCGTAACGCTTTATTCACTCTCCGGCATGGTATCGTTTTTTCTCCATCCCTCTCTTCGCGTCCGCCATATACAAGATTCCATGACCGCCGGCGGGATCACAATGATCGGCGCCCTGATCACTTTTGCTTTTGCTGCTTTTGCAACTGAAAAAAGGTGGCGATGGATCTGGTTTGTCTTTGCTTTGACCAACACCTCTTGTCTGGTGCTTACTTCCACACGCGGTTCATGGCTTGGATTTTTCTTTGGGATTTTGTTCATCGTCTATTTCGCCAACCGGAAACTATTTATTGCTATTCCCTTGCTTATTGCCGCATTCGTTTTTTTGGGACCGCAAGAATTTTCCGGCCGAGTCAAACACATTTTTGATCCGACATGGCGAACCAATGCCAAACGGATTTTTTGGTGGAGCGTGGGTTTGAAAATTTACAAAGACCACCCCATTGTGGGGATCGGCGATGTGAGTACAACGGACATGTTTAAAAAGTATGCTCCTCCGGGAACGAAAGAACTCGTGGGACACATGCACAATAATTTTATTCACATTGCCGTAACCTTGGGTACAGTGGGACTTGTCGCTTTTATCTACATGATGCTGCAAATTTTCCTGGTTCTTTTGCGGCAATTTTTACGAGCCATGCCGAACAGGGGACCGACATTGTCGTGGGCTGCCGCGGCTGTGGCGATTTTTATTGCTTTTAATATTAACGGACTTTTTGAATGGAATTTTGGCGATGCCGAAATCATTACAATGATCTGGTTTATGACCGGTGGAGCGCTGGCCATTCCTGTTTTGTCCGATGAAACGCTTGTTCCCGCAAAGGAAAGAATAAAATGAATGTTCATAGCATAAAATCGGGGATGGGCAAAGAAAGTGGTGATTTTTCAGATCAGGCTGAAAATTATCGCAAGGAATTGGAGCAGTTTAGAAAAGAGCACGAGCGGCTCAAATTACTTTTTCATGTCACGCGAAATATCTCCAAGGAACTTGTCCTGGATCGTCTGCTGATGCTCATTATGGATGAAGTTAAAAATGTTTTAAATTGCGATCGTTGTACGGTTTTTGTTCTGGATAACGAAAAAAATGAATTATGGGCGCGTGTGGCGCACGGAGAAAAGGAAATCCGTTTTCCCAGCCACCTCGGCATTGCCGGGCACGTGGCGATGACGGGCGAAGTGCTCAACATTCCCGATGCTTATGCAGATCCCAGATTCAATAGAAATATTGACAAAAAAACGGGGTATCGAACACGGAATATTTTAACTGCTCCCATGCGAAATAAGCTGGGAGAACGCATCGGTGTTTTTCAGGCGCTGAATAAATTCAGCGGCCCTTTCACCAGTGGTGACGAGGATTTGCTTGATACCATATCGGTGATCGCGGCAACGCAGATTGAAAACGCCCGGCTTTACGAAGAACAAAAAAAGACCTTTGACAGTTTCATCGAGACCCTTGCAAGCACCATCGACGCGCGCGATCCGATGACGGCCGGCCATTCAAAACGAATTGCCCTTTATGCTGATGCCGTCGCACAAGTGGTCAAAATGAGCCCACAGGAACGTGAGGTTTTACGAACTGCGGCGCTTTTGCATGATTATGGAAAAATTGCTGTAAGGGAAGCCGTTCTCACCAAAGAAGGCAGGTTGACAAAGGTTGAGTACGATCATATCAAAAGCCATTCTACCTATACAAAAAATATCCTGGAGAAAATCAATTTTTCCCGCCAACTTAAGGACGTCCCGTTGATCGCTTCTTCCCACCATGAAAGAATGGATGGCAAAGGCTACCCTGACGGCCTCATTGCAGATGCCATTCCGAAATTGGGGCGAATTCTGGCTGTCGTCGATGTGTTTGATGCCCTGACCTCGAAGCGTCATTATCGCGACAGAATGGAATTCCGGAAAGTGCTTAAAATTTTGACCAATGGCTCGGGGCCTGGACGAATTTTACCTCGCTGCTTTCAAAAAGATCAAGCTTGATGTTTTGGTGCAGATTTTAGAAGACGATCATCTTGAAAAACTGGATGAAAGTGACCTCGTCTATTTGAGCGAGTTCAACCTTACACATCTTGTCAGTGCAATGGAAGAAAATGGCCTGCAGCAATCCCGACAAAAAGTATGCAAAGTTTTTTATCATTATTATTCGAGAATGTATTTACGGGAACAGGATTATGAAGAAAATGATAAGCACAAATAGCGCTCCACAAGCTTTGGGGCCGTATAACCAGGCTATTTCTCTGGGAAAGAATAATCTCGTTTTTACGGCCGGCCAGCTTGGCATCGATCCCGCCAGCGGGAATTTTGTTGCGGGCGGCATTAAAGCGCAGACCCGGCAGGCCCTGGAAAATATTCAGGCCGTGCTCCAAGCCGCGGGCAGCGATCTTGTACACACTGTAAAAACAACTGTGTTTCTAAAGGACATGGATGATTTTGCCGTCATGAATGAAGTTTATGCCGAATATTTCAAAACGGCAGCTCCCGCGCGTTCGGCAATACAAGCTGCACGATTGCCTAAAGATGGTCTGATCGAAATTGAAGCCATTGCTTTGGTGGTCAATGACTAAACTGCGGGAGCTGACATTTCTGTTCGTTTTTATTTTTCCACTTTCGGTTCTGATACACCCGGATTTTGTCTTCGCACAGATACCCGATTCGACAAGTGCAGAGACTATGACTCCGCCTGATAGTGCTTCCACTGATAGCAGCAAAACAAAATCTCCACGCGGCGCCATGCTTCGATCCATTTTTGTTCCCGGATGGGGACAGTTTTACAACGGCAAATGGTTCAAAGGCATTATCATTGCCGGGACGGAAATCGGACTTGTGGCTAACGCTGTCATGCAAAATCAATACGCAGTCCATTCAACGACACTGCTGGAAAAAGAATTTTACGTGAACAATCGGAACCTTTCATTCTGGTGGCTCGCCGGCGCCATTCTTTACAGCGCCGTCGATGCGTATGTGGATGCGCAACTCTATCATTTCGACGAAAGCCCGGATTTGAGTGTTCGTTTTATGCCCGTGGATAACGCGGTGTTGAGCGAGGAAAAGGTGTGGGCTTTGTCGCTGAAACTCAGATTTTAATATATGAAAGACTCTTTCGCTCAGAATTCAAAAATAGCAGGGATTAATTAATTCTAAAATTGGGAATGAGATTTTACGGTGATTTTGTTTAATTGACGTCAAGAGCGTAAAAAGTTTTGCGGAGTTGGGGATATGAGCAAAATAATTCGATCATTACCGAATGATTACACCGCTCTGCTGGTGGAAGTTAAGGAACGGGTTCGCTCCGCCCAGTATGAGGCGCTCAAAGCGGTCAATAAGGAACTGATTGCGCTGTATTGGGTATTGGCAAATTGATTGTCAACAGACAAAAAGGGGGGACATGGGGAAAGTCTGTTGTACAACAACTGGCAACGGATTTACAACATGAATTTCCCGGCATCAGGGGTTTCTCTGTTCAAAATTTGTGGTATATGCGACAGTTTTACCTCGAATACCAAGGCAATAAAAAACTCCAACCACTGGTTGGAGAAATAAGTTGGGCAAAAAATATGCAAATAATGTCTCGCTGCAAAGACCCGCTTGAACGTGAATTCTACATCCGCATGACCAAAAAATTTGGCTGGACCAAGAATGTGCTGATTCACCAGATCGAAAACAAGAGTTATGAGAAAACCTTGCTTGGCCAGACCAACTTTGACAAGGCCCTAACGCCTAAACAAAGAGCGCAGGCGACAATTGTGTGCCGAATATGGTGTGCCTGAATCGGAGATCGATACGGACGATGCTTGGGTGTCGCTAATCTTTCAGCGCAAAATCGAGCAAGTTGCAGGGGAAGTCCGGGCTTTGCAAAAATTTGAGGGAACAATGACGCGACAAGAGTTGCAGAATTCGCTGAGATTGAAGAGTGAAGAAAATTTTAGAAAACGCTGTCTTGTCCCTGCTCTTGACGCTGGTTTAGTTAAAATGACCATCCCTGACAGGCCGCGTAGCAGCAAGCAGAAATACCGATTGACTGAGAAAGGACAGCGAGTCCTTGATTCTTTGCTTAGAAGTAGAGCATGAGGGGCAACCCTTTTGCAAAAGATACGTTTACAAACGAAATTTTGAAATTTATTCGCTCAACCAGGAGGAGAATTTGACGTCGGCATCGCAAGAACGGGATAAATGGGGATCAAAAGCAGGATTTATTCTGGCAGCAGCAGGCTCGGCAATCGGCCTGGGCAATATTTGGCGGTTTCCGTATGTCACGGGACAAAACGGCGGCGCTGCATTTGTTTTGCTGTACATCATTTTTGTTGTCGTCATTGGATTGCCGGTGATGGTTGCCGAGTTGACCATAGGCCGGACAACCGAACGTGATACAGTTGGCGCTTTTGCAAAACTGGCGCCCAAGTCGCTTTGGACTTTGGTAGGCATGCTTGGCGTTGCCACGGGTGTGGGCATCCTTTCCTATTATGCCGTCATTGCCGGCTGGACTGTCGGCTATTTTTTCAAAACGTTAAGCGGCTCATTTTCGCATTTAATGACGGCGGAAACATCGGTGAACGTTTTTACTCATTTTGTCAGCAATCCGTTTGCCGCCATAGGCCTGCTCTTCGTCTTTATTTTGTTAACGGCTCTTGTGGTTATGGGCGGCGTTTCCAGCGGCATCGAACGCTGGGCTAAAATCTTGATGCCGGTTCTGTTTGTCCTTTTAATTCTTTTGACTTTACGCTCCGTTACTTTGCCTGGGGCAGGCAAGGGGCTGGCATTCTACCTCAAACCTGATTTTTCCAAAATAACCGTAGGCGCAGCGGGTAAGGCGCTCGGCCAGGCATTGTTCTCCCTCAGTCTCGGCATGGGAGCAATGATCACTTATGGAAGCTACCTTTCAAAAAAAGAGAACCTGGTCATCGCCGGATGTTACGTCGCATTTTTCGATACACTCATTGCTATTATTGCCGGGCTGATGACATTCCCCGCCCTGTTTGCAATGGGGCTGGATCCTGCCGGAGGTCCCGGTCTGGTTTTTGTTGTTATCCCGACTATCTTTGCAAAAATGCCCGGTGGTGATTTCTTTGGTGCCGGATTTTTTCTCCTCCTCTCAGTAGCAGCGCTTACCTCGACGATTTCTTTGCTGGAGGTGCCCGTTGCCTATCTTGTCGATGAATGGAAGTGGACACGCAGAAAAGCGGTTCTTGTCATGTCGGCGCTCTCGTTTGTTCTTGGCATTCCTTCTGCGCTTGCAAATGGCGCCTCGGGTTGGCTGTCCAAAATTCCCGGCATTGGTACCGGCTTTCTGGATTTGGTAAATATTGTTTTGGGAAACTACTCGCTCACGCTGGGGGCTTTATTCATTTCGATCTTTATTGGCTACAAGTGGGGAATTAAGGCGGCGATAGTTCAAAATGAAAAGGAAGGAAATGTTTTCTATTTTAAAAAGATATGGGCTTTTTTAATAAGATTTGTCTGCCCCATTGCAATAATGTTAATTTTTGTGTATATTATTTGGACAAAAAATTATTTCTAAGCAATGTCGTAGAAATTGGAAAAATTGATGACCAGACAAGAAGCTTATGACCTGGCAAAACCACGGTTTTCAAATAAGAATTTGTTTAAACACGTTTTGGCAGTTGAAGCCGTGATGCGCGAGTTGGCCGAGCATTTTGACCAGGATGTTGAGGAATGGGGTTTGGTCGGATTGCTGCACGATCTCGATTATGAAGAGACGGCAAAAACACCGGAAAAACATACACTGGTTACCGAAGAACTGTTAAAAGAATATGATCTTCACCCGGAGATCATTCACGCGATTAAGTGCCATAACAATTTAGCTCCCATAGAAAACCTCCTCGATCAGGCGCTTTACGCTGCCGACCCGGTTACCGGCCTCATTGTCGCAGCGACGTTAATGCACCCCGAGCGCAAGCTCAAATCCGTGGATGTGGATTTCATCCTCCGCCGTTACAAGGAGAAGAGTTTTGCACGCGGCGCCAGCCGTGAACAAATAGCAAGTTGCGAAAAAATGGATACAAGCCTGGAAGAGTTTTTAGCAATCGCTTTGAAAGGAATGCAAAAAATCGATAAAGAGTTGGGCTTGTAAAATGAAAATATTTTTAATCCTGATTCTTTTTGTTTTTATCTGTACCCCCCTCGTTGCCCAGGTCGATCACCCTGCGAAAAGTGATACGCTTATTAAATCATTAAAACCTGCGGACAAGTGGCTGGCAAAAGACAAGGCGGAT
>JAACEJ010000242.1 GCA_011682565.1 Actinomycetota bacterium
CTTTAAATATTCATCATCACCACCATAATATTCCGCATAGGAAGGTGGGTGAATTACATCGTTAATGAAATATTAATAATAATTCAAAATTAAAAGCCCACCGGAGACCCGGCGGGCTTTTTTTTATTCTAACAAGGAGATATGATGGTTGATTTTAACGGATTGGACGAGAAAGTTTTAAAAATTGGTTTGCCTAAAGGCAGTTTGCAGGATGCAACAATACGGTTGATGGCGAAAGCCGGGTTTCATTTTTCCGTGAGCCAGAGGTCTTATTTTCCGTCGATCGATGATGATGAAATTCAGGCTATTCTCATTCGTGCCCAGGAAATTGCAAAGTACGTGCAGGACGGCGTTTTCGACGTCGGCCTGACGGGTAAAGACTGGATACTGGAGAACAGGGCGGATGTCGTGGAAGTGGGGGAACTCACTTATGCAAAATTAACAATGCGCCCGGTAAAGTGGGTGCTGGCAGTGCCCGATAGTTCACCCATTAAAAGTGTGAAGGATTTACAGGGAAAACGTATTGCAACCGAGATTGTCAATTTAACCCATGACTATTTGGAGAAAAACGGCGTGCAGGCGGATGTCGAATTTTCCTGGGGTGCTACCGAAGTAAAGGCGCCGACACTAGTTGATGCCATTGTTGAGGTGACCGAGACCGGCAGTTCGCTGAAAGCAAATAATCTGCGCATTGTCGATGTCGTCCTGGAATCCAGAACGACTTTGATAGCAAACAAAAAGAGCTGGGAGAACAAGTACAAGCGCGAAAAAATTGAAAACATGAATATGCTTTTGCAGGGAGCCATCCAGTCCGAGGGTAAAGTGGGTTTGAAAATGAATCTGCCCAAGGAAAATATCGATGCACTGATCAAAGAGTTGCCGGCCATGAAACGACCGACGATCTCGCCCTTGTACGGCGGTGAATGGGTTGCTGTGGAAATTATTGTCGAGGAAAAAACAGTTCGAAATATCATTCCCAGGATGAAACGCGCCGGCGCACAAGATATTATCGAATATCCTTTGAACAAAGTGATTTATTAATGGTGTGAATATGAAAATTTATCATCGTGAAGAAATAAATTCTTTTTTGCAGAAATATGAATCCCGACGAAGCGACGTGGCGCAGGATGTTGAAAATGCAGTCTCGGAAATTTTGCGCAATGTCCGTGACAGGGGGGATGCCGCGCTCGCAGATTATGCGGCACAATTCGACCGGACTGATCTGCAGAAATTCGGTATAAAAGTCGCCGGGAATGAGCTAAAGTCGGCGCATCAAAATCTTGATGAAAATTTGCTCGAGGCTTTGCGCAGTTCACGAAAGAATATTGAACGTTTTCACAGCAAGTCATTGCCACAATCGTGGTTTTCATGGGAAGATGACGGTGTGGTGCTGGGGCAGCGTGTCCTTCCGCTGGAAAGAGTCGGCGTGTACGTGCCGGGCGGCAAAGCGGCGTACCCTTCATCTCTTTTGATGGGGGTTGTTCCGGCGCAGGTGGCAGGCGTATCGGAAATTGTCGTGGTAACGCCTTCGGACAAAAACGGATGCGTGAACCAGACTATTTTGGCTGCTGCTTACGAGTTGGGGATTGATAAAGTCTTTCGGGTTGGCGGTGCCCACGCGATAGCCGCGCTGGCTTACGGCACGGAGACCATCCCGCGCGTCGACAAAATCGTCGGTCCTGGAAATATCTATGTCGCCACAGCCAAAAAGCTTCTTTTCGGCCAATGTGGAATTGATATGGTTGCCGGCCCGAGTGAAGTCGCCATCATTGCCGATGCTGCCGCCGATCCTGTTTATGTCGCTGCAGATTTGCTCGCCCAGGCGGAGCACGATCCGCTTGCGTCGGCCATTCTTTTAACGGATTCTGCCGGGTTGGCGAAAAATGTTCAAATTGAATTTGAGAAGCAGCTCGAAAAATTAAGCCGCAAGGAAATCGTGCTCCAGTCCGGCAAAAATTATGGCGGTATTATTCTCGCTGATTCCATGCACGAATGTATTCATCTTTGTAACAAATTTGCCCCGGAACATCTTGGTTTACACGTGCAAAACGCATGGGATATGCTCGGGCAAATAAAAAATGCCGGTGCGATTTTTTTAGGCTCTTATTCTCCGGAAACAATTGGCGACTATTGGGCAGGACCAAATCACATTTTGCCGACAAACGGCTCGGCGCGGTTTTCCTCTCCGCTGCGTGCCGAAGATTTTTTGAAAACCAGCAGTGTCATTTCCTTCACAAAAGAGGCAATGGTGAAACATGCAGACAAGATTATCACCTTTGCTCATTCCGAAGGGCTCGATGCTCACGCAAATGCAATTCAAAAACGGATTTCTGAATAAATGGAACACTATTTTAAAAAATCGGTTATCGAACTGTCCGGGTATCATTCTCCACCGCAGGGAAAAGTGCGGGCAAAACTGAATCAAAATGAAAGTCCTTTTGATGTGCCCATGCAGATCAAAAGAGGGTTGGTGGATGCGGCAGCCAAATTATCGTGGAACCGTTACCCGGTGAACGAATCGCCTGTCTTGAAAGAAAAACTAGCCGCACTTTATCATGTCTCGGCTGAACAAATTCTATTGGGAAACGGCTCCAATCAACTTTTTCAAACGCTTTTAACCGCGATAATCGGGGCAGAGGATTCGGTCATTTATTGTCCACCCAGTTTTTCATTGTTTGATTTATACGTCCCTGTTTTCGACGGCAAACTGGTACCTGTATTTAATCCACCGGGCAGCGATTTCCCCGGCGAAGAAATTCTGGAAAAGATCGCGGACGTCAATCCCAAACTCATTTTGCTTTGTTCGCCCAACAATCCTACGGGAAGCGAAATTCCGCTTTCAATTTTGGAAAAAATTTGCAACATTTCCACCGGACTTGTTTTTTGGGATGAAGCGTACGGCGAGTTTTGTGAAGAATCGGCAATTCCGCTTTTGAAAAAATATCAGAATTTGATTGTTTCGCGAACGTTTTCCAAAGCCTATTCGATAGCCGGTTTGCGATTCGGTTATTTGATCGCTCGGTCGCAAATCATCAGCCAGTTTCGTAAAGTCAATTTGCCCTATAATATTAATCTGTTCACCGAACTGGTTGCCGCCACAATGCTGGACAACGTTGCCTTGATGGATGAGCATGTCTGGTTTTTAAAAGAAGAACGGGATCGTCTTTATGCGGAAATGATAAAAATGCCGGCCATTACGGTATATCCATCCAGCGCTAATTTTTTACTTTTTCGCAGCCCAAATGGGCAGAAAATATTTTCCGAATTAAAAGAGCGCGGTGTCCTTGTGCGGGATGTCGGCGGTTATCCTTTGCTTGAAAACCACCTGCGAGTTAATGTGGGCACAAGGGAGGAAAATGATATTTTTCTGCAAGCGTTGCGGGAATCGATGGCGGTTGCAGATTGACAGACTCTTATGCGTTTTAAAATATGCATTATCAGGCAATAAAATAAGCTTAAATCGGGAGTAATGCGATGACGCGAACAGAAATTCTTGAAATTCTTAAAAATTATAAAAATGAGAATGCTGAAAAATATGGTATTAGTAGCCTTGGTGTATTTGGTTCATTTTCCAGAGATAATGCAAAGGATGAGAGTGATGTGGATATTATAATTGAAACCATTGAGCCGGATCTTTTTAAATTGGTTCATATTAAAGATGAACTGGAAGCACGGTTGCACAAGACTGTGGATATTGTCAGGAACCGGGAAAATATGAATCCTTATTTAAAAAAACGTATTATAAAGGATGCTATTTATGTATGATAAAGAGTTGGTTCGTGACATTTTAAATCAAATATTGGATGCTACTCAAAAAGTAATTAGTCGTTCCGCACCAATAAAAACTGTGGATGATTTTACTGATTCCCCTGAAGGTATGGAAAAATTAGATTCAATTTGTATGCAATTAATTGCTATAGGGGAAAGCTTAAAAAATATTGACAAAATCACTAATAAGACATTATTAAATAAATATCCTGAAATAGACTGGAAGGGTGTTAAAGGTTTGAGAAATATTATCACTCATCATTATTTTGATATTGATGCAGAGGAAATACTCTGGGTATGTAAAAAGCACCTTTTCCCTTTGTCTGAGACAATTAAAAAAATAATAGCTGATTTATAGCGAGTATAGCAATTCGTTATGTTTACAAACATTTTAGCAGAGAAACGAGCAATGTACTGCAAATTGTTATTTAAAGTATCGAGGCAAAGATGGATCGTCATTGTAAAGTAACGCGCAAAACCAACGAAACCAATATCACGATTACACTGAATCTGAACGGTACAGGGCAGGGTTCCATTTCCACGGGAATCGGCTTTTTTGACCATTTGCTTGAAGCCTTTAAAAAGCACTCCAGCATCGATCTCGCCCTGGATGCCAAGGGCGATCTCCATATCGATGGCCATCACACCGTTGAAGACATCGGCATCGTGCTGGGTCAGGCTTTTAACAAGGCGCTGGGAGATCGGGCGCAGATTACGCGTTTTGGCCACGCTTACTGTCCCCTGGATGAAGCGCTCGTGCGCGCTGTGGTGGATATCAGCGGCAGACCTTTTTTTAATTTCGAGTGTGACATGTCGTTCACAAAAGTCGGCGAATTTGACGGCGAGTTGTTTGAAGAATTTTTACGTGCCTTTGCCATGAATGCCAAAGTCACGCTGCATCTCACACTATTATCCGGTAAAAATCAGCATCATGTTCTCGAAGCGATGACAAAAGCCTTCGCGCGTGCCCTGCGCATGGCCTTTTCGTATGATGAGAAACAAACAGGCATTCCATCCACCAAAGGAGCGCTGTGATGATTTGTATCGTTGATTATGGTGCAGGAAATCTGCGCAGCGTGCAAAAGGCGGTCGAGCATAACGGCGCTGAATCCATTGTATCTTCCCATGCTGCGGATATTGAAAAAGCGGACAAGGTGATTTTCCCTGGTGTGGGTGCGTTTGGCAAAGCAATCGAAGCAGTCGATCATCTCAAATTGCGGGAACCGATCATTCATGCCATCAAAGCGCAAAAACCGTTTCTGGGGATTTGCCTTGGTTTACAGCTTTTGTTTGAAAAAAGCGAGGAAAATCCCGATGCGGTCGGACTCTGTGTTTTCGAAGGTGAAGTAAAGCGATTTCCCGGCACTTTAAAAGTGCCCCATCTCGGGTGGAATGTTTTAATTGAAAAGGAAACCAGCCCGTTATGGAATAGTATTCCCGATCAAAGTTATTTTTATTTTGCCCATTCTTTTTTCATTCAACCTCGAGATGAGAGTTGTGTCATTGGTGAAAGTGATTACGGTTTTACTTTTCCCGTGGCTGTGCAAAGAGGAAATCTCTTTGGCGTGCAATTTCACCCTGAAAAATCGCAAAAGTGGGGTCTTTTAATTCTGAAAAATTTTATAGAACTCTGAGGAAAATACTGTGCTCATTCTTCCCGCAATCGATCTGATTAGTGGAAACTGTGTGCGCCTGAAAGAAGGTGCAGAATCTACGCGAAAAATTTACAATGATCAGCCGTACATTGTGGCAAAACAATGGCAGGACGAAGGTGCAAGGATGATCCACGTCGTAAACCTTGACGGTGCCTTTGGGCGGGCCGATCAAAATGTCCGCGTTATTGAAAAAATACTTTCCTCTGTGAGTATTCCTATTGAACTCGGCGGTGGAATTCGTACTCTTGATGATGCCGGTAACTGGCTGTCCCTTGGTGTGGCCAGAGTTATTTTCGGCACCGTGGCCGTAACGCAGCCGCAAATTGTTGCAGATGCTATACAAAAATATGGTTCTGAACAAGTCGTTGTCGGCATCGATGCGCGCCGGGATAAAGTGGCCATCGAAGGGTGGGAGAAGCAAACAGGTGAGGATGTTTTGACGTTTGCCCGTAAAATGAGAGGTTTGGGTGCTGAGCGATTCATCTACACGGACATACAGCGCGACGGTCGATCAACCGGCCCGAATGTGGAACGAACGGCGTTTCTTGCGTGGGAGACGCAGGTGAAAGTCATTGCCTCAGGCGGTATTTCCAGCGTCGCGCATTTGCAGTCCTTGGTGGATGCGAACGAGCATAATATTGAAGGCGCAATTATCGGAACGGCCTTGTACGAGGGCGTGCTGTCGTTGCCGGAGGTTGTGGAAAAATTTCAAAATTAATGAATGAGTGAGTAATT
>JAACEJ010000243.1 GCA_011682565.1 Actinomycetota bacterium
TTCTCTGATTATACTGTTTCTTTTTTTCAATATGACATCAGCGCAGATGACCAGGGGACGGCATGGCCCCGGTCGCCGTAATAATTTCGGCGGAAAAATGTTCTTCTACCAGGTCTATAATTTTGCCGATACAACAGATTTTAAAAAAAGTCGTGCCGATTTTCAGTTCTCTGTTGTGAATGATATTTTAACGTTTGTAAAATCTGATTCTGAAAATCAATACAGAGCGCGATATGAAGTCGGTGTAACCATTTACAATAAAAACGGAGAAGCACTCACTAATAATTCTATCAGCAACACAGTGACCGTTTCCCAATTTGAGGAAACCAACTCACGAATCAATCCGCATCGCCATAAAATATCATTTTCACTCCCCCCGGGGAAATATAACTACATAGTGAATTTATACGATGAAGAATCAAAGGCAAGTCTGCAACGAAAACACTCGATTGATCTGAGGAGTTTTTCTCCGGATCAAATTCGTTTCAGCGACATCGTATTTGCCGATGAGATAAAATGTGTTCAGAACAATTATTCTTATACTCCTAATTTGCAGGGAGTCTTTAACAATATCCGATCATCTTTTGCAGCATATTTTGAAATCTATCCGCCGCAAACATCTGATAGTATTTCGGTGAATTACCGGATATATGATAAACAAAATAAGCAAATTTTTTCTGATTCCGGCACATTTAAAAGAAAAGACGTTATTGCAAAATGCATTACTTTTAAAAAATTTATCAAAAAACCCGGAGAATACGTCCTGATGCTTCATTCAGGTGACGGGATCAAAGCCGCCAATGCGCGGCGAAAGTTTAATGTTTTCTGGGGGAATATGTCGTTCAAAAATGAAAATCTTGATGTTGTGATCCGGCAGCTTCGGCTTATTGTCAATAAAGACATCAGCAAACAATTTAGCAAGGCAAGCCGGGAGGAAAAAAAGAAGCTTTTAGATCAATTCTGGGAAGAGCGTGATCCCACTCCCGGTACACCGCAAAACGAGTTGAGAGATGAATTCTTTCGCCGGATCGATTTTGCCAATAAAAACTTTTCCGAAGTTGCAACGAGCCGCGAGGGGTGGCAGACAGATCGCGGCAAAGTTTATATTAAAAATGGACCACCCGATCAGGTTGAACGCCAGGCAACGGATATCGACATGCCCAGTGCGGAAATCTGGTATTACACCAAGCTGAATAAGCGCTATATTTTCTCGGACAGATCCGGCAATGGTTCTTACAGGCTGGTCAAAATTGAATAGCACGGCAGGGAAACTTGCCATGTAATATTCTCATTTCCATGCCCATCAGAGTGTCTCTCTCTCGTTCCCATGCTCCTCAGACCGTTTGAAAACAGTGAAAATCATGTCATTGCGAGGAGTGCCGCCTTAGCGGTGCGCGACGAAGCAATCCCCTGAATATCCGCAGGTTACGAGATTGCTTCGCTTCGCTCGCAATGACAAAAAGTACAAGAAATAATGGTTTTCACACAGTCTGTCCTGCGTGGGAATGTTTGTTTCGACGCTCTGCGTCACGTGCTGGGAGATAGTAATATTAAATTTATGCCAACAAACATTGATTAATTTTCACCATGCCCCAAAAAACTTGCACCTGAAAGTTTCCTGGGGCGTTATTTTGTATGGTCGCCTGATTATTCGACTTTTCTTCTTTTCCTTAATTCTCATGTTTTCAGCAACTAGAGGCATCCCTTGCATTTTTCTCTCGCCTGGCACATCGTTTGTATATAACAAAGACAAAAGACAATTTGGTTGGAAACCACTTTGAAAAAGTTGTGGTTTTCAGACTAAACTCATCTGCAAAATCCATGTTTAATCTTACTGAGGAAAATTTCAATTGAAAGCTGACTTGCACATACACTCGATTTATTCGCACGATGCAATTGCCAAACCGGAATCAATCCTGGCCGCTGCTGCGGAACGGGGCATTGGTATGATTGCTGTAACCGATCATGACACCACTGCCGGATGGAAAGAATTTGCAGAAAGTGCGCCGAAATATCCCGTTCAGGTTATTTGGGGTCAAGAGGTAAAAATATATCACCAAAAGCAAGCTGTTGGGGAATTGCTTTGTCTTTTTTTGAAAAATCCGGTCAAGAGCAAAAACGTGAGTGATGTTATAAAAGAGGTTCAGGCCCAGGGAGGTTTAGTTTCCATCGCTCATCCTTTTTCTGAACGCAGGATTGAATTTCGCGCTTTTGCGGATATTGACGACTGGCATAACCTGGCTGTCGAAGTTATGAATGGCCGGTCGTATAAACCGCGCGACAATGAAATGGCAAAAAGCCTGGCAGATCGTTTAAAAACACCGATCACTGCCGGTAGCGATGCGCACACACCTTTTGAAGTGGGTAATACTTATCTGGAATTTGAAGGCAAAACAAAGGAAGATTTGCTGCAAGCCATTTTGAACAGAGAGGTCAGAGCAAAAGGAAAAGCTTCGAGCGCCTTTTTTTCTCTCATCTCTGGATTCGGACGTATTGGGCTGGCCGTTTAAAATGATTGAACCATGAAAGAGCCGGATAAAGACGTCATAATTTTTAACCCGGCGAAAACTTCGTTACCCTCTCCCGTATCGGCATTCTCATCCTGCTCGTCCTCACGATAAGACTAAATGTTTATTGGGTTCAAGCTCGACCATTTTTCCACTCCCGTCATCACTCCGATTTAAAATTTGCTTCGGGGCACTTTTACGGTCAAAGAACCGGTAGTGAATTTTCCAGTAAAGAAATATTTGGAATCAAAGAGAATTTCGTTATATTCAACAATTTTAATAATCAAAAAACGTGACTCTGATTGGTGGTGGTTTTGATTTATGGATAAAAATTCCGGATTGGTTTATTCTACGGATTCAAAAGCAGTTCCTGCGGCCAGGGAAAAACAAAAGGCGGACGAAGGCCGTTCCCGCCGGGGAAAAGACAAGGCCGTGCAAACAGCGCGAATTTTACTGGACAGAAAAGGTCGCAGGGGAAAGAGCGTGACTGTTATCGAAGGGCTGTCCGTTAATCCGCAGCATTTGGTTGATATTGCTAAAAAGCTCAAACAACACCTTGGTACGGGTGGAACCGCAAAACAGGGGCGAATAGAAATCCAGGGAGATCATCGAAAGCGTATCGCAGAAAAGCTACAGGAACTGGGATTCAAAACGAAATTTGTTGGAGGATGAAACTTGAAAAGCCCGCGACTCTCGCCACTTATTATCCTCATTACTTTGTGGGTACCACTACAATCAATAGCACAACAATCAGTTAAAGCGGTTTTTGTCAGTACACCGCCGCGCATTGACGGCCATGTTACTGCCGGGGAATGGAAAAATGCGGCAGTCATTAAACAATTTGTCCAGCGCGAGCCGGATACGGGACAACCGGCGACCGAACCGACAACATGCTATATCAGCTATGATAAAAACAATATCTATTTCGGGTTTCACTGTACTATCGATCCGCAAGACATAACAGCCAAGGAACTGGCGCGAGATGCGAATCTATCTCAGGATGATCGCGTGCAAATTATTTTGGACACATTTTTGGATCATCGCAACGGTTACTGGTTTCAGGTCGGGCCACGCGGCTCTTATGGAGACGCGCTTGTCAGTCAAAACGGGGCCGCGTTCAACAAGCAATGGGACGGCCTGTGGGTCGGTAAGGCGAGCATCAATGCACAGGGCTGGGATGCGGAACTGGCGATTCCTTTCAAGACGCTGAGTTTTCGTGCCGGACAAACGACGTGGGGATTAAAACTTATCAGGCACATCAAAAAAAAGCTGGAAGCAGCTTATTGGCCTTCGGTAAATCTCGATTCTTACAGATTCCAGGTATCCGACTGCGGATTGCTCACCGGTCTGGTCGGCATTTCCCAGGGTATTGGCCTGGATATTAGTCCTTATGGGTTGGCAGGAATGGATCAGAAAATAAATGAGAAAAATAAATTCCCGACAGATGCCGGCATCGATGTTTTTTACCAGGTTTCGCCCGGATTGAAAAGTGCGTTGACGGTGAACACCGACTTTGCCCAGACCGAAGTGGACAGCAGACAAATCAATCTCACACGATTTCAACTCCACTTTCCGGAAAAACGTGATTTTTTCCTGGACGGCGCCAACTATTTTCAATTCGGCCTGGAAGGTGATCGGGCAAACCCCTACTCAAAACGATTGATCCCTTTTTTCTCGCGGCGGATGGGATTGGATAATGCCGGCAATCCCATCCCCATTGTCTGGGGAGGAAAAATGACCGGCCAGGTTGGGGACTGGAATCTGGGATTCATAAACATTATGGATGACAGACAAAGCGGAAAGCAAAACTTTACCGTTGCCCGGGTAACGCGGAATCTCGGTAAGCAGTCATCCCTGGGTTTTATCGGGACAATGGGCAATGCCTTGTCCGATGCCGGCAACAGTGTTGTTGGTGCGGATTTGAGGCTGGCGACATCGACGTTTCGCGGTAAACAAAACCTTGCTCTGCTATTGTTCGGCCTGAAATCCAATACCGAAGGATTAACGAAAAAGGATCGTGCCTTTGGCGGTGAAGTTGTTTATCCGAATGATTTTTTTATGATGCGCGCCGGATTTCACCAGATCGAAAAAAACTTTCGCGCAGGAGTCGGCTTTGTACCACGCAGCAATATTCGCGAAACCTACTTTAAATCTTCACTGGGGCCGCGTCCCAATCGCTGGAAAATCTTGCAGATTCTTTTCAAGGCAAATCTGGATTACATTACCGACATGAACAATCGCCTGTTGACCCGGCAAATACAATTTACCCCCCTCCGCATTCGCTTTATCAGCGGCGATGAAATATCGATTACCAGCGGCCCACAGTATGAATTATTGACCAGGGATTTCAAGATTCATCCCAAGCACACCATTTCTGCGGGTATTTATAATTTTTGGCATCATTCGATTTTAGTCACCAGTGCGAAGCGAAGATATTTTTGGGCGAGCGTGAATTATAATCGGGGCAGTTTTTATAACGGTGAGCGGCAAAACATTGTTCTCGCCTCCGGCTATAAAATAACGGTTCCTTTGTTTGTCGGGCTGGAATACGAGAATAACAATATTTCACTTCCGGACGGAGCATTCTCAACAAATGTTTATCGCCTCAATGCAAACGTTCTTTTCAGCCCAGACATGACGTTATACAATTTTATTCAGTACGATAATCTCACAAAATTAATGGGCTGGCAGATACGTTTTGTCTGGATTCTGAAACCGGGGAATGAAATTCTTTTGTCCTGGAATTCGCGCTGGAACGATCCGCTGGAACGGTACCAGGTAACGGAAAGTGCGGCACGGCTAAAAGTGAAATATAACTATCGGTTTTAACAAATGTTTGTCATTGCGAGGAGTGAGGAACGAACGACGAAGCAATGACATGACTAAAAATAAATTGTTACAAACTAACCCTTCAGGCTGATTCTTCCAGGGCTTTTTCGGTCAGGCGAACTGTTTCTTCCGTATGTTCCACAACTCTTTTGCGAATTTCTTTTGCCTCCTGAAGAACAGTTGATCTGAAATGCTTATCGCTAATTCCCGGTAAATTTATTCGGACATTCAGATACGCACCTTCGGCGGCCGTTCGTGCCGTCATTGCAGCCACACCGGCGTCTGAAATGGAATTTGTATTTCCTTTTTCCACGACTTTTCGTGCCAGTTCTGCTGCTTTTTCTGTGCGCTTTAAAACATCAAAAGGCACCAGGGTGGCTTCTTTTGTTGCTTCCTCAATGATCGCCGTGCGTGCCTGTTTTTCCTTATCTGTCTTTTTGGGTAAACGCCACGTGTCCATCACTTTGTTAAATGCCGCTGTATCACGATCCACATCTGCAAGAAATTCATCTTTTAATTTTTGTGCATTCACACCGATTTGCTGCATTAACTCGGAAGAATCCTCATGTCCTTTTTTGCCAAAAGTCAGCGCCGCTACCATGGAAGACAGAGCGCCGCTCAGAGCACCGCACAGCGCGGCAACGCTGCCGCCGCCGGGAGCAGGAGCATCGGTAGAGAGGACATCGGTAAATTCGTTTACATTTTTCTCAACAAGCTCGGTATGCTTTTCGATCCGAAACTCGATGATCTTTTCTTCAGGTTTGAATGTATAAAGATCGTCGAGTCCCAAAGAAAGAATTGCGGAATGGAT
>JAACEJ010000244.1 GCA_011682565.1 Actinomycetota bacterium
AAATGATTGCATTCTGCCGGCAGCATTTTGCATTCTGTCCAGGTAATCGTTTCCCTGATCGCCAAGAACATCGTAATATTTTGTTTTTAACCGGTTGCTAAAAGCCTGCACTTTCCGCAAAGGCTCCTGCAAGTCATGAGATGCGATGTAAGCAAAATCCTGCAGTTCCTGATTGCTTTTTTTTAATTTTTTCATATAGACTTGCAGATTTTTCTCTACTTGTTTGCGCTCTTGTATTTCTTGTTGCAAGTGCGCATTGGTTTGTCTTAATTCGGCTGTCCTTTCCTCGACCTTTCTTTCTAATTCATTGTGTGCTTTCATTAGCTGAGATTGTGTATCTTGCAGTGTTTTTGTCATTTCATTAAAAGATTTTGCAAGACTTCCCAGTTCATCTTTTGTTGTTATTTTCGCACGCGCCGATAAATCTCCCGAGGCAACGAGTTGGGTGACTGCATCCAATTCGCGAATGGGTTGGCTTAGTTTCCCGGCAAAAATGAAGGAAAATGCTAATCCGATCACAATACTCAATACGGCGAGAAGAACGGATCGTATCAGCATTGCATGCGTTGTGGCATTGAAATCGTCCAGGGAAAGGCCGACATGAATCCAGCCCCAGTTAATGCCCGAATATTGCAGCGGGTAAGTATAGTGAAATACTTTTTGGCCTACCAGCTTGCTTTGTAAAAATTGCACTGCCGATACTGTGTCTCCTGCCGGGGTCCACAATCCTTTCAGCGTGCTGCTTTTCCATCCCTTTTTTGTGTGTATCAAAGAAAACCCATCTTTTCTGGTAACGACGATATAAAGAATAGATTTACTTCCCTTGATGACCTCCAGGCAATGGTCCACTGCAAAGCTGTAATCTTCTAAAACGATGGCGTTCGCCGTGACATTTCCCATCGAAACTGCGATACTTCTTGCTTCCGATTTCATCCTATCTGTCGCTGACCGGCGAATATATGGAAAGAGCGTTGTCACATAGATCGTGATCGTTATAATAACGAGTAACCATGAGAAAAGAGCAGCACGTAACTTTATGCTCCTCCAGGGCGGCACATTATTAACAGGAGAAAAGTTTTTCCTGTTTTTTGTTTGCGTTTGTTGTTTCATTATTTTTTCGCACCATATAATTTTTGATGTTCTTTAAACAATGCACCGACATTTTTAAGATAGGAAGACTGGAAAGGAACGAGCTTGCTGATGCGGAAAAGAGTGCAAATTTGTTTTCCTGTAGGATTATTATCCAGCCCCAAAATTAATTTCATTATTTTATTCTGCTTTTCTTTGGCAATCGTGTTTGAAAAGCAATTTAAACTCTTGAGAAAAGGCGAGGATCTGGCAATTATAATGAGAGATTCTCCTATCTGCGGGTTAAGTTCGACTATTGCATCAAAAGCACTCTGTGTTACAATGCAAGCATCCGACTGTCGGAAAAAAACCGGGAGAACTGCTTGCGACTGTTTGCTTACATGCTTTAAACGACTGAAGAACTTTTCTTTTTCAGGCAGTCCTTTTTTATAGAGAAGCACATCCAGCCACATGTTTGAGTATTTCTCATCTACTCCGGCTAAAACAGCGAGTTGTTTATCGCGCAAATCTTTCAGTTCTGTCATGGCGGATTCCCGGTAAACAAGAAGGATATATTCCTGCATGACCTTGCCATTCTCTATGGCAACACAAGCGGGCCGTATATTCACTTTATCCTGTATTATCATATAGTCCAGCGATGACATGGTGATGATATTGACCTTGTTCGCGTTAATGGCCGCAATGTATGAATTTCTGTCATTAAAAATAAATGTTCTCGCACTATAGTCCGGGGATAATCCTTTGATCAACTCGCCCGACCACATTTTCAATGCGATTTTGATATCACGAATATCCGCACCGGATATGAGTTCGTTCGAATATCCAATTCCCAAATAATTGTCTGTATTATCCTTTTTTGTGGATTTAGCATGGGAGATTAAGGCTGCAAAAAGAACTAGGAACGGGATCAACTTTTTTATAATAATCATTTTATTCTATCCTTGAAAAATGTTCCTGCCACTTTTTCCCCCACAACATAATCCAGATGAGCCTGTGTTTTAATATGATCATAAAGAATCTTTTGATACTGTGCCTTCATAAGAGACTCGATGATCTGCGACTCGATCAGGTTCTTTTCGTCCACCAATTCAAATTGGTAAGCACGTTCGGTTAGAATGCGATTTTCTTCCGCATCATCCAGGGCATCCTTTAATGCTTTTTGCTGCTCCTGTGTGGATACCATTTGCATAAACACGTACTGCACTTGAAGGGCGAGTCCTTCGCGCAATAAAATTTTTTGTTCCTGCAATTTATCGAGCCGCAAGCGTGCTTCTTTTACCCGGTTTCGTGTTCGGAATCCGGCAAAAAGCGGCACCTGAATGCCAATGCCCACAGTCCACATATCTTTATTTTGTGGCGAAACCATGCCTTTGTCATAAGTATTTTCAATGTGGCTGAGTGTTCCCATAATCGCAACTTTGGGGAAATATCCGCTTTTGGCTTCTCCTGTTTTCGCATCGAAGATTTTTAAGGCCGCTTTTAGTTTGGCCCATTCCGGATTATACTGATACGTGCCATTAATGAATTCTTTCACATCGGTCGGATAGGGATCAAAAGGAATATCCTTTGTGGAAACATTTAAACATGTTCTCCAATCCAATCCCATGGTATTAATCAATGCCGCTTTGGCCAGCTTTTCATTATTCTTTAATCTGGCAACAAGGGCGCGAACATTCCCGACAATTATTTTATTTTTCAAATAATCCGTTTTTTTGACCCTGCCGGAGCCTTTTTTGTAAAGCCCTTCAGTCAAATCCAGGGTGGTTTGCAAACGTGCCAGCGCCTCCTCACCAATTTGGCGGACATTCCTGGCCAGGACAGCAGCGTAATAAAAACGCTTTACATCATAAATTATTTTGAGATCCGTTCGCCTTGCTTCCTGCCGGGCGATTTCCACTGCAGATATGGCCTGTTTGTTGTACGATTTGATCAGACCGCCTGTGTAAAGCGGATAAGTGAGGTTGAGCGTGCTGAACCAATTTTTCCGATCCATAAGTTTGATGTCCTGTTCGGGCACATCGACGGGTGGCAGGTTAAGGTCAAAACCGAGTATCTTTATTGGTGGTACAGCCATAGTGGAGGCAGGAAAAAGAAAGTTCGGCGCTTCGTCCATCACTGTATAAACGGAATTCGCCGCCAGTTGCGGCCAATAAGCGGACAGTGCCTGCTTGCGCTGCGCTTCGGCGATTTTGACAGCGTATTGCGCCGCCGGTCGAAAGTGGTTGTTTTTGAGCGCCATATCGATGCAATCATCCAGGCTGACGACTAGTGTATCCGTGTTCTCAGTTTCAGACTTTTGTCCTTGATCGGCTTCTGTCGCATTTTGGCCGAAAATTGGTAATGTTATGAGGAACGCAAATAGAAAGCCTGTTATCATGGTTATTGTTTTCACCGTATCCCGCACCTTTCATCTTCACGCATTGTCAAAATCGTTTCAATTTTTGGTTATAGTTTTGCCCTATCTGTATTCGATTGCCAACTCCGGTTCTTCTGCCTTTGGCAGTTCCACAACTTCAAACCAGTATCTGGCCAGAGTTTTCATGATATCCACTAGTGAATCAAACGTCACCGGTTTCGTGATAAAAGAGTTGACACCAAGATCGTATGTTCGCAAAATGTCCTCTTCAACTTTCGATGTTGTCAATACGACAACAGGGATACGGCGTAATGCAGGATCTTTTTTTATTTCCTGCAAAGCTTCGCGGCCGTCCTTGCGCGGCATGTTCAAATCCAATAAAATAAGACCCGGTAGCGGATACTCATTTACATCGGTGTATTTTCCCTTGTGGTGAAGATAATCCATCAATTCCTCACCGTCTTCAACAAAGCGCATTTTGTTGTCCAGCTTGCTCTCTGTCAGAGCATCTTTTACCAACAGTCGATCATCTTCATCATCATCGGCATAAAGAATAGTAAAGACTTTTGCTCCTTCTTCATCCATTTTATACTCTCTTTCTTAATTTTTATGATTGTTCATTTTGCAAATGCCATCGTGCAGGCTTTTCAGGTAATTTAATGGTAAATGTAGCGCCCTCTCCCGGCCTGCTCTTTGCCGTTATGCTGCCGCCGTGGTGCTCCACAATTTTACGGCAGATCGTTAATCCCATGCCGGTGCCTTGATATGAATCGCGTGTATGCAATCTTTGAAAAACTGCAAAAATGCGATCCGCATATTTTTGTTCAAAGCCAATGCCGTTGTCTTCAACCCGAATGTGATGAAACCCATTGGCAAGCGGTTCTTGATCTGAACTGTTTTTATCTCCTGTTGTACCGTTGTAAATTCTGATGCTTGGCGCCACGCCTTCCCGGTGATATTTTAGTGCATTGCCGATCAGGTTTTGAAATAACTGCCGCATTTGCTGTGGATCAGCACTGATGACGGGAAGCTTTTCCAGTTGAACTGTTGCACCGATATTTTCAATTTGGGTTTGGAAATCTTTCAATACTTCTTGAACGATCCTTGAAAGGTCGGTTTTTACCAATGGTCTGTCTTTAATTGTAATGCGCGAATAAGCTAATAAATCGTCGATCAAGGTTTGCATCCTGGAGGCAGCGTTTTGCATTCTTAAAAGATAGTCATGACCTTGTTCGCCCAATTCATCGCTATACTTTGCCCACAAGCAGTCGCCAAATGCACGGACTTTGCGCAAGGGTTCCTGCAAGTCATGTGAAGCGATAAAAGCAAATTCTTGCAGCTCTTTGTTTCTGGCCATCAGTTTTTCCGTAAAAATTTTTAATGATTCTTCTGTCCGCTTGCGCTCGGTAATATCTCTGGTAATACCGAAAATGCCGATTATTTTTCCGTTTTCATCGGGAAGTGGAACCTTTGTTCCGGATACCCAACTTTCATTGCCATCAGCAAGTATTTTAACTTGCTCATGGACGGAAATTTTACCGCTGCGCATAACACGCAGTTCTTGTTCGCGCACCTGGCGCGCATTTTCTTCTGTAAAGAAATCAAAATCCGTTTTACCTGCCGCCTCTTTCGGATCATCCAGTCCGAGCCGTTTTGCTTGTGCTTTATTAATCCTGAGGAAACGACCTTCCAAGTCTTTAAAATAGATGGCGTCGGGAATATTTTCCATAAAAGAATGTAGCAGGTGTTGTTCCTTGGCCAGTTTTTTTTCGGCCTGCATACGTTCAGTAATATCCCTTATGATGCTAAGCCAGGCCGGCCGGCCCTGGAATTCGATTTCATCGCTAACAATCTCCACATCCATTCGCCGGCCGTCTTTGGCTAAATGGGTGTACCGGTTCGGTTTGTCTGTATTTCTTGTGTCGATAAGTCTCCCGACTTTAATTTTCTCCTCAACCGGATGAAGATCAAAGGGAGTCAATTTTTTAAACTCTGCTTTTGAATAGCCGTAAATTTGGGTGATTTTGCTGTTGCAATCAAGGAATTGTTTTGTTTCTTTATCAAAAATAGCGATAGCATCGGGAATTTGGTTGAATAAAGAAAAATACTTTTGCTCGCTTTGTTTGCGAATTGAATTTTCCTTATAAAGTTGTTCGTTAACTAATTTTAATTCTGCCGTCCTTTGTTCCAAACTTTCAATCATCAAGTTGAACGCTTCAGCCAGACGCCCCACCTCGTCATGTGAGATGATCGGCGCACGTTGAGATAAATCGCCCAAAGTAATCTGTTGTACTGTTTCAACCATCATATCCAGAGGACGGGTGATGACTTTGCTTGTGCTGAACGCTGCAATAAATCCGAAAAGAAAAATGACCAGCCCAACCAACCCGCTTATTTTACGGGCGCGGGAGACCCTGCTGTTCAACTCTCGCAGCGAAATCCCCAGATAAAGCCTGCCAATAACTTTTCCCTGAGACAGAACAGGAGCGGTAACATTATAGGTTGCATTATCTTTAGATATACTATGATCCTTTTGCGTTTTGTAAAAGTTCATTTTGCCGGTCTTACCCGGGGCAAACCGACCTAGCACGTGATCATTCTCATCGACTACAAAAAGATATGCCAGGTCTTTGTTTTGGTGCGCACTTGTTATGA
>JAACEJ010000245.1 GCA_011682565.1 Actinomycetota bacterium
CCTGAAATTCCATGGAAACAAATCGTTGGAATGCGTAACTGGCTGATTCATGCCTATTTCGATATCGATTACGATCATGTTTGGAATACTGTGCATCAAGACTTGCCTGTACTTATTCCACAGCTTGAAAAATTATTAGACGAACTGCAGAGAAAACATTAAAAAGTAAGGTGTTTTAAATACCCATTCGCATAAAAAACATGGGTTTTCAAACCCAAAAGCCAAACATCTTTTCCGGCCTCGTAGAAAAAATCCTCAAAAGGCCGGTTCCTGTCTTGCTCATTTTCCTGGCATTCGGCCTGGCCGTTCGCTTGGCGCTGCTGCCCATCCGCTGGATCAATCCGGACGAGGGCGCGCATTTGATGGATGCAAAGCTGCTCATGGACGGGCTGTTGCCGGTAGCAGATTTCGGCTCGCGGCAGCCGTTTTACGTTTTCATGCTCTCAGTTTTTCTGAAAATATTCGGCATGAGCTACCTGGCGGGTCGACTGCTGCCCATTGTGTCGTCCCTGGGCATTGGCTGGATGCTCTACCTCATCGGTCGCAGGATGTTCGATTCCACAGTAGGTCTCATTTCGGCCGCCATTTATTTGTTTCTGCCGCTCACCATTATCTGGGCGCCGGTCGTTAAAACCGAGCCCCTCGCTGTTTTCCTCGGCTGCATTGCTGTCTATTTTCTCGTTTTGTTACTGGACAGCGGGATACGGCGTGGTACCTGGATGATCCCTTCCGGCATTTTTGCGGCCCTGGCTTTTTACGTCCGCCAACCGACTCTGTATTTGCCGCTGGCAATCATCACTTTTACCCTCTTTTTGCGAAACGTCCGTGTAACGGAAATGGTGCAAAGAATATTTTTCTTCCTCATGGGATATTTGAGTATAACCGTTGGCATGATTGCCGTTTTCCTGAACAAGATGTCCTTGCGCCAGGTTCTGTTTTCCCAACTCAATCCGCTCAACCTTATTTGGAATCGGGTGCTGCATATTTTTAATCTTGTTCCGGCCGAATACCGTATTGTCGATTCCAGCGGATTCAGAATTCTCGACCAGGACACGGCTTACACTTTGACGGCCTGGCACCAATCGATCTTTTTCTGTCTGTTTATCCTTGTAGCTGCGCTACTCGCTGTTTTATTGCGCCACAAAAACAATGGGAAGGAAAGCGAAGGAAAGACACGCTGGCCTATATCTCTGTTACTGCTGTGGTTTGGCTATGTGGCTTTACTTTATGCCTATCAATCCGCTAATCGCGGTTTTTATACACAATACTTTACCGAAGCCCTGCCCCCCTTGATCCTTCTTGCTTCGGTTTTTATGAAAAACGCATTTGTGCGCTTCAAAACCGGGCCGGTGATACTTTTCTTTTTTCTTACCGGAAGTTTTTATGTATTGTTTCTGGCGCAGAGAATGTTCTGGCAGTTTTACCCAGGCATTGGCGGCTACCTGGTTATTTTCACCTTTATCGCCGCTTTGATCATTTCTTCGAAAATGATACCGTTTCCAAATCGCAGGCAAATTATGCTGGTAACCTTTGTAGGTACATTTGTCGGCGGGATGATGTTTTATCTGTTTAAGCTCATTGGTATTGGCGATGTTTTTGCTGTTGCCGCAGCTTTTGTCCTTCTCTATCCTGTTGCGGAATTCTTTTTTAAAAAGTGGAAGAAAGAAGGGGAGGGCACTGCCGCAATGGCTGCCGGTGCGTTTGTTTTGCTGATTGCTTTTTGGATTTCCGCTGCTTTTTCCGGGCATGTAATCAGCCCCGGGTATGAAGCTGTTTGGCCGCGCAAAGTCGTTAAACAAGTAACCGCAATTCTGAAACATGAAGCCGAAGGAACAGGAGAAGTTTTGAGCGGCGGGACAATCTGGACTTTTGAATCCGGGCTGACTCCTTTTTTAAGTGTCTCGCACCCGACCGAGTTTTTCAAAAAAAAGGAATCGAATTTTGTGCTTGAATTTAGCGAGAACCGACCGGCTTTCATCGTTCTCGACGGGTACACACGACGCAAATTTGCCAGGTATTGGCGTTTTATCCGGAGCGAGCTGGAAAGAAACTATGAACTGATAGCCACTGTACCACATCCCAAAGCGCCGGTGAAAATCTACAAACTTGCAAGATTCCCGTTGTATAAAAAATCATTTTATACCGATAACGCGGCACCTATCGGGAAAAATTTGCGATGAGCTTGAAGCAAAAAACGGTTTCCGGTGTGATGTGGACCGGTCTGGCTAAAATGAGTATGCAGCTCGTTTTGTTTGTGGTTATGATCATCCTGGCGCGGCTTCTTTCTCCCGATGACTTTGGCGTCGTTGGGATGGCAGCTATTGTTACTGTTGCTATCACCATGGTGAATGATCGCGGCTTGGGTGTGGCCATTGTACAGAAAAAAAATGTTACCGACAATCATCTTTCTTCGCTTTTTTGGGGCGGACTTTTTTTCGGGATTTTCCTTTTTGCCCTCCTGGCAGTTGCTTCAATGCCGCTTGCCCATTTTTTTAAAAAACCGATCGTTCGTACTGTTTTTAGCGTCCAGGCTGTCGGATTTATCATCGGCGCTTTCGGCATTGTGCAAAAATCTCTTCTTACAAAAGAGATGGCCTTTAAAAAACTGAGCATCATCGAAGTGTCGTCTGTCATTGTCAGCGGTGTCGTTTCTATTCTCATGGCAGTATTCGGAATGGGCGTGTGGAGTCTGGTGTTCGGTATTATTATTCGCGATTTGGTAGGCGTCATCATCCTTTGGATTGCTACTCCGTGGAAACCGGCTCTGCATTTCTCGTGGAAAGAGTTTAAAATATATGTCGGCTTTTCCGCAAAAGTTCTGGCCAACAATGTCTCCATCTATGCCATAACCAATGCGGATGTAACTGTTATCGGACGGATTCTTGGTGCAGAATTACTCGGATTTTATAGTCTTGCACTAAATCTTGTCAAACTCCCTGTAACCCGGCTTTCCGGCATTGTTGCCAAAGTGGTTTTTCCCGCTTTCTCGCACATCCAGGACGATCTAAAAAAGTTCAAATCCGCCTATCTTCGCTCTATGACTTTTATTTCACTCTTGACGTTTCCCATCCTGGCGGGTCTGGGCGTTTTTGCCGGAGAGTTTATCCGCGTTTTCCTTGGGCAAAAATGGATAATGATGATGATTCCCTTGCAAATACTGGTACCCATGGCCATGCTCAAATCCGTCGGTACAATCAAAGGCTCTGTTTTGCTCGCCCGCGGTCGCCCGGACATTGAATTGAAATGGAATCTCGCTTATTTTATACCCCTTGTTGGTGTTCTCATTTTTGGCGCCCACTATGGCTTGATTGGTGTTGCCGCCGCTTTCACCATGCTGTATTTAATTACCTTTCCCGTCATTCAGGAAATAACCAACCGCCAGGTCGGCGCATCAATGTCTGAGTTTTTAAAAGCTTTTAGGACGACCGGGCCTGCGACGATAATAATGGCTATTGCAGGAATTTCGCTTCGGCTGTTCATGAAAAATGTCTTCAATTTTACCGATTTGGTCGTACTACTATTAGGCGTTGTTGCGTCTGCTGCGACCTATGTCGTCAGTATTTGGTTTTTGAAAAGAACGTTGTTCCTTGAATTTATGGGGTTGATGAAAAGGAATAAAGCATCGGAAAACACCGAGACGATTACAGAAGAAATACTTGAAATGAGTTAATAGTTTAGCTGCTTTGTTATGAGAAACTTTATTCAAGGGTGAGACCTCAAAGTTTCCAAGACCTATGAGGTCTGAAAAATATTTTATTGTAAAATCGTTTTGCCCAAAATGGTTTTGTCTGTAATTATCTTATTTTTTAGGGTTCGTAAAATCAAGTTTTTTTTTAAAAGTGACTTTTGCTGAAGAGCATCATTTTGATTTCTAACATTTTTGAACAACGGTGGATTTATGAAAATTGCCATCATGGGCATCAGAGGAATCCCTGCCAACTATGGCGGTTTTGAAACATTTATTGAAAATCTGGCGCCGCGACTTGTGCAGCGCGGCCACGAAGTAACGGTTTACGGCCGCTCAAATATTATTGATCATAATGAAGAGTTCTACAAAGGCGTACGTATCAAAGTTCTGCCGACCATCAGCCATAAATATTTGGATACCGTAGCGCACACTTTTGTGTGCACTATGGCTAGTTTTTTCACAAGATATGATGTTGTCTTTATTTGCAACAGCGCCAATGCTCTGTTCACTTTTATCCCGCGGTTGATGGGCAAGCCGGTTGTGCTCAACGTGGACGGTCTTGAATGGAAGCGGCAGAAATGGAACTTGGCCGGAAAAGCGTTTTACAAGATTTCGGAACAACTGGCAACGTTTCTGCCCAATGTGATCGTCTCCGATGCACGGGATGTAGAAAAATATTATCAGCAAAAGTATCATAAAAAATCCGTTTATATTCCCTATGGCGCGCCGGAGAAAAAAGCTGAAACAAAAGAGACGTTAGAAAAGTTTGGTTTAAAACCTCGCGATTATATTTTGTATGTCAGTCGGATGGAACCGGAAAATAATGCCCACAAAGTTGTACAGGCTTTTGAAAAAGCCGGGACAGACAAACGTCTTGTTATGGTAGGTGATGCACCCTACGCCAGCGATTATATCAGGAAATTAAAGTCCACAAAAGATGAACGGATTATCTTTACCGGCTATGTTTTTGGGCAGGGCTACCGGGAATTGCAGAGCAATGCTTATTTTTATGTGCAAGCCACCGAAGTCGGAGGAACGCATCCTGCGCTGGTTGAAGGCATGGGCTACGGCAATTGTGTGCTTGCCAACGATGTACCGGAGCACCGCGAGGTGTTGGGCAACGCGGGTGTTTTTTACAATTCCCACGGCTCCGAAATTCTTTACCGGAAAATGCAGTACCTTTTAGACAACCCGGCAGTTGTTGAAAAATATCGTCAAGTCGTCCTCGATCGTGTGCGGCGGAAATATTCATGGGAGGCGGTGACGAATGATTATGAAAAATTATTTTACAAAGTATCGAGGAAGCGATAATTTCGGACGATGAGAAAATTGAAACAATGGGGTGAAAAATATGGCGTTATTTCCCTCATCATTTTAGCAGGATTTGTTCTGCGGATTATTGGGGTGCAGTTTGGCAAACCCTTCCGTTACCATCCTGATGAGTTGAAACTGGTTTACCAGGCAGGAAACCTGTTGCAAATCCATCACTGGTCAAAACAACTTATTTTCCTCATTGGTGTTTATCCCCCGTTTTTTACTTATATTCTTGCTGCGCTATTTGCCGTTTATTCCGGCCTTTTGATCGTTTTGGGATATGCTCCCAATCTGGCGGCGGTAAAAGAAATGTATTATATGCACCCTTTTACTTATCATTTAATTGCGCGCTGGGTTTCTGTGGTTGCGGGGACGATGTCTATCGGCGTCATTTACCTCATCGGCAAAAAACTTTACTCGCGCAAAACCGCAATGCTGGCGGCTGCTTTTGTTGCGGGTTCATTTATTCTTGTCAGAAATTCCCACTTTGGCGTTGTAGATATTTTCCAGACATTGCTTGTCCTCATTTCATTTTATTTCACAGTTCAAATTTTTCACAGCGGTAATTGGAAAGATTACGCTTTTGCCGGTATTTTCGCCGGTTTGGCCGCGGCAACAAAATGGAACGCCGGGCTGATTGTTCTTCCCATTATTGTCGCTCACTTTTTTGTGGTTTTGCAAAAGGAAGACCGGTTTTGGAGAAAAATTATCAGTCCGAATTTGTTGCTTGCCGGCACGGCCTGTCTCGCGGCGTTCCTGATCGCTTGTCCGATGCCTTTGCTCGATTTTAAAGAGTTTTGGGGCGGTATTGTCGGCACGGCCGCGTTTCAGCAGAGCGGGGCTAAAAAGCTCGGCGCGGGCGGAAACTTTTGGTCTTATTTTACCGGCCATCATTCTCCCGGATACGGCTTTTTTTATGATAACTCGTTCGTCCCGGCAATGGGACTTTTTGCAACGATTGCTTTCTCTCTGGGAATTTTTTATTTGCTGTGGAGACATCGCCGGCAAGATGTTTTGCTGCTTTCATTTCCCATTGTCATATACCTGCTTATCGGGCAAATGAATTACAAGGCAATGCGACAGTTGCTGCCCGTG
>JAACEJ010000246.1 GCA_011682565.1 Actinomycetota bacterium
AATTGATTGAGCACATGCTTCCTCTCATCTCCTGTCAGAGCACAAAGGTCGTTGACAAATCGTTTTAGAACGCGGCCTTCTTTTCGTTCCAAAACCGTGATAATATCATCCCAGAATCGAGTACCACGAAAGAATTTTGTGCTTTCTAAAAACCGGATACCAAGATTTCCGATTCTCCGCTCCCCTTCAGCAGTTACCTTTTTGTGTCGAAGTATTTTTCCAAGAATGGATATTGATTCCAGATGACGCATGGCAAACGGCAAAAGCTCCTTAATTGTCTCTTTTGCCTGAATGACTTTGGTGTAATAATCGGTGAGCAAAAAATCGGTCGCTGTGGCGCCGCCAATGTCCCTGTACCCCATAAATTTTGCAACAAGGCCGAGATTCTTTCTGTCGGAAGGATCGTTTAAAAAGATTTCTTCTTCTTCCGCAATGAGAAGCTGATACAAATATCTGAAAATTTCCATAAATGTGAGGGAATCGTCGACTTTTTGGTACTGGCTTTTTCGACGCTTGTCGCGAGAACAGAGCTCTTCCAGAATGGCCCAGGCATTTACCTGGCGCAGGTTGAATATCGTCTTTGCGGCGAAAAGCCCACCCTTGATCATTCTCAGGGTGTCATTTTTTGGGTTTATGCGATCGTTAGAAAGTTCTCTGAACATGAATGACCGTGTTTCGCCGACTATGCCGCGCAAATAGCCCTCATGATATTTGAGGTTCTGGCCGTCGGTTTGCTGATAGAAATACCTGGAAATTACCTTGCGAAAAAATTCCGAAAAGAGTTTGCGGCTCCCGGTAATTCTGGCCGCGCCGATCATTTCCGTAATGATAACAAAATCATGAATTTCATACTCCAACAAACCAATGTATTCCTCCACGGAAGCTGAATACGACGATGGATTGCCTACGTGTTCCGATAAATGAAAATGGAGATGGATTGCCCTTTTAAACATTTCGCCGTTCAGTTTGCAGATAGCTTTGTTGAGAATGTCTCTGTCTTGGGAACCATTATCGACAACACCGACGTCAATATCGTCCTGATCAGAGCGCGTACCGACACCAAGGAAAACATATTCGATGGAGTGGTTTTCCGGCAGGAAAAGGTGCATAAGCTGTTCCATATAGGTAGCCGTCAGCTTGCGGAAATCGTGGCCGACTTGCAGCATAAATTCCTTGTAAATAACATGTTTGTTCTCATCGCTCGTTACTGCAAGGGCAATGTCATCCAGGGCACTCAGGTTCATTTGCAGAAATTGCAGTGCAAAGTAACAGCCCAAATCGTCCAGTTTTTCCTGTTGAGATGTACCGACCAAAAGAATGGTCTGCATTTCTTTGCGATAATCAGGCGAGTTGACCCAAAGATGTATCCGTTCTTTCATACCCGCGTTTTCGAGCCGCTCCATGAGGCTGTCGAGATTTTTCTCGATAGTTGTCAAATATTTTTTAAAGTGATTTCCTAAAATAGCAGATCGCTTTTTAAGCCTGTCAAAATAAATATCCATGATAATTCTTTCAAGTGAGTAATGGAACCCTTGTTGGTGAAATACATTCGTAAGTGAGCTTATTATATTAAAAATGAAAAGAATTAGCAAGAGAAATATCAGGAACAAAGCGTGGTTGTGCAAAAATATTCCTTGACATATTGTTTCATAATTTTATCTTATGAAAATAAGATTTGCGAAATAGTTCTATTATTCCCAGCAAGACCAATATGGATCGGATAACAGAGATGGTTTTGGAACAGAACAGAGAAAGATTAACACTTTCCGATCCTATTGTTCTCCATAATTTCAATTCTATATTTATTCTACAAATCACTAATACTTTTTTCAAAATGGAGGCATTTCATGTCTGATGTTTTGACGCACGATCTTGTAATTCTTGGGGCTGGTTTAGCCGGATTACGGGCAGCAGTGGAAGCCTCGCGTGTAACCAATGGCGACATCGACATCGCTGTCATTACCAAAGGACAGATGATGCGCGCTCATTCGGTCGCTGCCGAAGGCGGCACAGCAGCCGCTCTGCGCCTGGATGATGGCGACAGTTACGAGTTGCACGCGTGGGATACGCTTAAAGGAAGCGACTTTCTTGCCGATCAGGATGTTATCGATCGTTTTGTCCATGCTATGCCTGGCGAAATAATGCAAATGGATCACTGGGGAATTCCCTGGAGCCGCCGTGAAGACGGCAAAATTGCCCAGCGTCCTTTTGGCGGACATAGCTATCCGCGCGCGGTCATGGCCGCGGATAAGACGGGTTTTTTCGAGTTGCAAACTCTTTACGATACGCTCCTCAAGTATAAAAACGCGACTCATTACAATGAATTCTATGTAACTTCTATCCTGACAGAGGGCGGCCAATTCCGTGGATTGACGGTTTTTAACATGACCACCGGCGAGTACAAGGTCATTCACGGGAAGGCACTTATCATTGCTGCCGGTGGAGCAGGAACGCTTTTTGGATTTACAACCTATTCCCGAACCGTAACCGGGGATGGCATGGCTATGGCATATCGCGCCGGGCTGCCGCTTGAGGATATCGAATTCCTTCAGTTCCATCCCACCGGCCTGGTCCCGTCCGGTATATTAATTACCGAGGCTTGCCGGGGAGAAGGCGGATATCTGCTGAACAATAAGGGCGAGCGCTTTATGGAGAAATATGCGCCCGAAAGAAAAGAACTCGCTCCTCGCGATCTGATTTCCCGTTCGGAAATAACCGAGATAGAAGCGGGACGCGGATTTAAAGGACCCAATGGCCTGGATTACCTCCATTTGGATTTGCGCCACCTGGGAGCAGATACAATCAACGAGAGGCTTCCTCTTATCCGCGAAGTGTGCATCGAGTTTAATGATCTCGATCCTATTGAGGAACCCATTCCAATCCGTCCCGTAGCGCATTATTCCATGGGTGGGATTGAAACCGATATTAATGGTGCAACGCGTATCAAAGGTGTTTGGGCTGCGGGCGAAGCGGCTTGCGTCAGTCTGCATGGCGCTAACAGGCTCGGTTCAAATTCGACCGCTGAATGTTTGGTCTGGGGAGGAATCACCGGTGGTGAAGCAGGAAGATATTGCAAGGAGACGACGCAAGTCCACAGCGTTCCCCGGGATGCTGTGGACGCAGAAGAGAAAAGACTCTACGATGATCTGCTGAACAGAGATGGCAAAGAAGATATTTATGAATTAAGGCGTAAACTCCGCTCCTGCATGGATCAATACGTCGGTGTTTATCGTACCGGAGAAGATTTGAGTAAGGCGCTTGAGATCATCAAAAAACTTAAAGTGCGTTACAATGACATTAAAATCGCAGATAAGAGTCGTACTTACAATACGAATCTTATCGATGCACTGGAACTGTGCAACCTGCTCGATCTTGCGGAAATCATGGTGACGGGTGCTTTGAAAAGAACCGAGTCTCGTGGTGCCCATGCCCGTCGTGACCATAAAACCCGTGATGATGATAATTGGCTAAAGCATACTTTGGCTTTTTATGAAAAAGAAGGGCCAAGACTCGACTACAAACCCGTGAATATTACAATGTGGAAACCTGTGGAAAGAAAATATTAATCCACAGGATATTGATACATTATTCTTATCTCAAATTCAGAAATATGGAGAGAGTTATGAAAGTAGAGGTAAAACACCGAAAAAACAAACTCGGCATTGTGGGTTGGATAGGCGGAGGACGTTTTGGTGCAGAACGCTATGCGTATGCTCTGCACAGGCTCACCGGGTTAGGCATTCTTGCCTACTTTCTTTTGCATATTTTCGTGACCGGCTCGAGAATCGGCGGCCGCCAGTCATGGGAAAGTGCAATGGCTAATTTTAAAACGCCGCTTTTTAAGTTCGGCGAGTTTCTTGTTTTTCTGGCGTTTGCGTATCATGCGCTAAACGGCCTGCGATTGATTATTACGGAATTGGGCTTTATGCTCGGCAAAGCGCAGCGTCCGGTTTTTCCGTATGTCACTTCAGTTCATCGTCAACGCCCTCTGTTCATTGGGTTAATGATTGTGGCGGCAATCATTATCATTTTTGGCGGGGCTGATTTTTATTTCATTTGATTTAAGGAGAATCGCAATGCGAGAATCGACTTTATGGTTTTGGCATATCATTGCCGGCGCCGTTATTTTTGTGTTCCTGGGACTGCACATGTTCATCATGCATCTTGAATCCATACTGGGATTCCTGGGATTAGGCTATGGAGGAGATGTTACCTCTGCACAATCCGTTTTCATGCGTAGTCAGCAGGGATTTTATATGGTTACATATATTGTCCTTCTTGGTGCCGCTTTATATCATGGGCTGTATGGATTTCGAAATATTCTGTTTGAACTGTCCTTATCCCGAACGTTGGAAAAGATTATTAACTGGTTTTTCGCGCTCGGCGGCCTTGCCCTTTTTATTTATGGGACGTACGTTACTGTTTTTATTTTTTTCAATCCCACTGCAGTTTGATATTTTTTTAACGAAATGTGAACGATGGAATCCAAAAGAATTTGAAATATTCGCTGTTCTGGCGAATGAATTTTCAAATAGGAGAAATAAATAATGAGCGAAACGAGTGCTCCGGAGGTTCAATCCTCAGATCTTAAAGTGATCAAAAATGTTACCTTTGAAATTCTTCGGTATAGTCCTGAAAAAGATGAGGCACCCAGGGCGCAAAAGTTTCAGGTTCCCGTTATCAAAGGGATGACTGTGCTTGACGGTCTGTTATGGATTAAAGAGAATCTTGATGCTTCTCTTGCATACCGGTCTTCCTGTCGAATGGGTGTTTGCGGATCGTGCGGCATGTTCATTAACGGCCTGCCTCGGCTGGCTTGCAACAATCAGATTGTTCATCTTAATGCGGATACGATCACCATAAAACCTTTGCCAAATTACAATATCATTAGGGATTTGGTGCCCGATCTTGAAGGCTTTTTTGATAAACATGAATCCATCCAACCTTATATGATTCGCGAGCAAGTGGAAGAATTGAACAATCCCACGGGCGAATTCTTCCAGTCTCCGGATGAATTGGTCGATTATATTCAGTTTGCTTATTGCATCAAATGCGGATTGTGCTTATCTGCCTGCCCAACCGTTGCCACGGACGATAATTTTATCGGCCCACAGGCGCTGGCGCAGGCCTATCGCTATAATGTCGACTCGCGTGATGAGGGTGCAAAGGAACGTGAAGAAGAACTTTATTCCAGTCATGGTGTGTGGCGCTGCCACTTTGCCGGTGCCTGTTCGGATGTTTGTCCCAAGGGCGTCGATCCTGCTTTTGCTATCCAGTTGCTCAAGCAGAATATGTTCATGCAGAAACTACATGTACATAAACAAAAACCTGCAACTCATGTTATTCCCTGGGTAGCAGAACATATTCCAAATGAAAAAATACCCAAGGCGCCCGAGCGCACGGTAAAATAACAATTCAATGCTGATCCCGGGAAATTCAGCCCGGGATCAGCTTGTGGTTATTGTGCATTCATGAAATTCGATCTAAACAAATCTTGACCACAAATTGCACGAATTTCACTCATTTATCTCATCCGGGTTGAATTTTTCCGGGTCCGATTATTTGTGAAATAAGCATTTTTCTATGGTGAATTCAATGATCCTGGAATTGGGATTGATTTACGTGAGAAAATGTGGTGTTTCCGGGGGATGCTTTCCTAATTTAAAAAGTTCGTTTTTCTTTCTTCTTTTATTCCAGCTATAATTTCATTCATACTCATGTTCCCGAATAAATCTTCGCGCTCCTATGGATAATTCGCAAGAGCTGTCCAGGACAAGAAATAGAAGAAAATTTAACGCAGAGTACGCCGAACTCGTGGAGAAAAACTATATTAAAAACAATAAAAATCTCTGCGAGTTTTGTGCCCCTGCGTTTCGTTTTATTTCCATTTTAATGCTGGATATCGTTTATCATCATTTAACTTGTCCAAACCATATACCGTTCTCCTTTTTTTTCCAAAAAGCAAAAATCGGTATTAAAACATGCTTAACCAATAAGAATAATTCTATGCGAATTTTTCACTCACTGATTTGGCCTGCATAAATAACCCAAGATAATCCATGCCGCCGGCTTTCGAGTCGGTACCGCTCATATAAAGGATGGCCGCCGACCATTGCGCCGGTGCATTTACGGTTGATGTAAAGATTACCGACGTGGAATTTATTTTTGGCCATTTCGATTTTATAACGATTTTTTGTGTACACCGAACCGGTTAGACCGTATTCCGTGCTGTTGGCGATGTTGATTGCTTCGTCGAAATTTTTCGCTTTGATGACCGCCAGCACCGGACCGAATATTTCTTCCTGATCGAGATGTGTACCGGGATCGATGTCGGCAAAAATTGTCGGTTCGATGAAATAACCTTCATCATAAATTTTGTTTCCTCCGGTTACAAGCCTGCCCTCTTTCTTGCCGATTTCGATGTAAGAGAGAACCTTTTCTTCGGAAGCCTGGTTAATGACCGGCCCCATATAATTGGATTGTACTTTGCCGGGTCCTATAGTTAACTTTTTGGCACGCTCGGCAAGCATATCGACAAATTTGTCGTAAATATCTTCAAGAACGATCGTGCGCGAACAGGCCGAACATTTTTGTCCCTGATAGCCATAAGCGGACGCAACCACATTGTTTGCAGCATCTTCAAGGTCGGCTTCACTGTCAACGACAATGGTGTCTTTGCCGCCCATTTCAGCGATAACGCGTTTTACCCAGATTTGTCCCGGTGAAGGTTTTGCTGCCAGTTCGTTAATGCGCAGCCCGACTTCTTTGGAGCCGGTGAAGGAGATGAATCGCGTCTTGGAATGCTGCACAATGTAATCGCCGATTTCTGCGCCGTTTCCGGAAATAAAATTCAAAACACCATCAGGCAATCCCGCTTCGCGCATAATTTCAACGAGCTGAAAGCCAACGGTCGGGGCGTCGCTCGCCGGTTTCAGCAGCACCGTATTGCCGGTGACAATGGCGGCTGTCGTCATACCCGTCAGAATGGCCATAGGAAAATTCCAAGGAGGAATGATCGCGCCAACGCCGAGCGGAAGGTAGCGCAGTTCTGGAAATTCATTTGCGACCGGTGTAACGCCTTTTATTTCGCTCCAGCGAATCATCTCACGCGCGTAGAAATCTAAAAAGTCAATGGCTTCGCACGTATCGGCTTCTGCCTCGATCCAACTCTTTCCTGTTTCCAAAATCATCCAGGCGTTAATTTGAAATTTTCGCTTTCGCATAAGCTGGGCGGCTTTCAACAAAACAATGGCCCGTTCCTTTGGAGATACCCAGCGCCATTTTTCAAATGCCCGCAGAGCAGCGTCCATAGCCAAATCCACTTCGTGTTTGCCTGCTTTATGAAATGTTCCAACGATCTGGCTTTTGTTAGCAGGATTGTAGCTTTTATACAAACGGTCGCTTTTGACATCTTTGCCATCAATAAATAGCTCGTATACTCGATCAAATTGTTTCTCCGCTGCGGTAATTGCTTCTTCCTGAGCTTTCCGGTTTTCCGGCTTGCTGAAATCAACAAAAGATTCATTTTTAAATTCGGGTAACATTGGAAACCTCCTAATGGTGATTTGTGGTTTGTTTCTTGAAATGATCAATTTCCTGATAATAAGAAATAAAACATTTTGTCAATAGTTTTGTCAGAAAATCTTTATCGATGTTCTGCTGTGCCATTTTTTCAATTTGATCCTGGGGATCACTCGATGCATATAAAAACATGAGGATTGTTGCAATTCGAAGAGGAAGGAGAGGTATCAACTCGCGCATATTTGAATCTTCGACTGTCTCCGGATGGAGACGAAAGCAGAGTGCGAATTCCTTTAAATGTTCCAACTGCAATGCCAGGACGAGCCGGGCGACATGCTCATAATTTCGTTCCTGCAAATATTTAAGCATTTCCAGACCAAAACGCGCATCCGATTGACTGGATGCAAAGTCGTATAGAATGTTTTTCAATTGTTCGTGGCCGTCTATACCATCATCCGGCATCGATTCGTCTGAAATAAGTTGGAAAAGGTGTGCCGCTCGCTGCTTCTGTTCTTCGCCCGGTGGAGCTGTGTAGAACCAAAAAATCGGTAATGTGATGGCAAACCACCGGTTATGTCCCGGAGATTTGCCTTGCTTTATTTCATCTTCTACATCCAGGAAAATATGTTCAAAGTCTGTATATTCTGACCGGAGCAAAACATGCTGCAAAATAAAATCGACCGGATCATCGTCCTCCCAGGAAAATTGATTCATTAACGCTCTGTTAATGTAGGAATAAGCGTTTGCAATGAACCCTGATTTATACGCAGCCACAGCCGACAGAAACGCTATTTCTCCTTCTCCCGGATTATTTCTCAAGGCCAATTCGAGATGCGACAGTGCCGTGTTAAGCCTGCCGGAAACAAGTTCTGCCTCTCCAAGCGCCGCAAGGGAAAAGTTGTTTGCGTTTTTTATAATGAAATTGTATGAGCGCAGCGCAGAGTCGTGATCATGGATTGCCAGGAAACAGCGGGCTTGCATGATGAGCGCTTCTGCGTTGTTCATGTCCTCACGAATGAGTTGTCCGAGTTGTTCCAGCGCTGCCTGATATTTTTTTGCTTTAAATAAAGTTAATGCATTGTTATGTGTTTGATTCATGAGAACGTATCTTCAGTCTAGTAATCTGAAAATTTCTTCAGTGGTCGGAAATCGTCCGACCGCTTTTTTGGAAAAGATGAGTTTACCGTCTTTTGTCACTTCAAAAACACCGCCACCGGAACTGACAAGTTCCGGGTCCACGCTGTATTTTTCACGTATTTCTGCAGCCAACCTGACCGCTTGTGGATAATAGTTTCAAACTGTACAATATTCGATTGTGAGTTGCATGATTATACTCCTATTGAATTATTTGTAATAGTTCACCTCTATATCCATTTGATAATGAATTATAAAAACAAAAATACTTCTAAAATCGTTAATCTTTATTCTGATCAAAAGAAGGATTTGCTCAGTTGGTGAACTGGTATAATTATTCTAAATTTTCCGGATTCAATGCCAATAAATCATCCACGACGAACCGGCCGTTTTTGCGGATTAATTCATCATCAAAATAAATTTCACCTCCACCATATTCCGGAGTTTGAATGCAGACCATGTCCCAGTGAACCTGGGATTTGTTGCCATTGTGTGCATCGTCGTAAGAGCCGCCGGGAGTAAAGTGAAACGAACCACGGATTTTTTCATCAAAAAGAATATCCAGCATCGGGCTGGTAATGTAGGGGTTAACGCCCAAAGCAAATTCGCCAATATAGCGCGCACCGTCGTCTGTGTCCAGAACGCGATTGAGATTATCCGTTTTGTCCGAGGTGGCTTTGATAATCTTACCGTCTTTGAAAACGAGACGGACATTATCATGAGTAACACTGTGGTAGATCGTTTTTGCTGTATAGGTCAGTTCGCCATTAACCGAGGTTTTGACAGGTGCCGTGTAAACTTCGCCGTCCGGAATATTTTTTTCTCCGTCACATTTAATGGCCGGCATACCTTTGATTGAAAATGTCAAATCCGTTCCCGGCCCGGTGATATGTACTTTTTCCGTACTTTCCATACGCTTCACCAGTGCATCCATTGCTTTCGACATTTTGCCGTAATCCAGGGTGCAGACATTAAAGTAAAAATCTTCAAACGCCTCGGTACTCATTTCTGCCTGCTGCGCCATGGAAGGATGCGGCCAGCGCAAAACAACCCATTTGGTTTTGGGAACGCGAATATCAATATGTACCGGCTGCCACCAATATTGCTGATAAAGTTTCATCTTTTCATCCGCGACGTCCACGAGTTCTGAAATGTTATGGCTGCCGCGCAGGGCAACATAAGCATCGACCTGTTTCATACGCTCAGCTTCTAGTTTTCCAATCAGTTGCATGGACTCTTTCGTCGCACCTTTATAAAGTTCGCGCATAATGCGGCTCTGCTTTATTGTTATCAATGATTGTCCGCCAACCGTGTCCGCTTCTCTCATAATAGCAATGACCATTTCTTCCGGAACATCGATTGCTTCAATAAGAATTTTTTCTCCTTTTTGCAATTTGGTGGAATGGTGAATCAATACTTGAGCTAACTTTTCGTATCGGGCGTCTTTCATTTGCGGTTCCTTTTTTTGATAAACATAAAATCCAATATATGAAATAGATGTCGATTTGTCAACAGTTGTTCATTTTGAAAATAGTGTCCTGCGTTTTTGTACTTGATATTTAGTCAGTTTTTTTCT
>JAACEJ010000247.1 GCA_011682565.1 Actinomycetota bacterium
ATTTTTTGCGTTGAATGGCGCTTCGGTCACGTCAATGGCGGCGATGGGGACGTCGTCCGACGGAAGTTGTGTGGGCATAACCCGCGGACGGAGCACGGCTTGTGATTGCCCCTCGCCGAAAAGCTGGACATTGTCCAAATAAAGCGTACCGCCAACGCGCATTCCGTTTGTATCATACATACGGAATGCAATCCAGCAGGATGCGGCTTCTGCGGGCGCAGCTCTGTTGATAGAAAATTCCCGGTAGATGTTGCTCAGCAGGACTTGTTTTGATCCCTGATCAATAACATTGTGGCTGCCGTCAAAAAATCCGAGCACGATGCTGAGATAGAGGTCGGTTGCGCCACTCGCTTTTGCCGTCACATGCGCAGTATATTTCACGCCGCCGATGACCGGAACATCCGCATCCCAGTTATCAAAACCGCGATCGATGACGGAAGCATCTGCCGGGACAAAGGTGATTTTTGCCGCTTTGCTGCCGTGCGCGACATCCGTTGTGGTGATTTCCGCCTTGCTGCCGATATTGTTCGGCACTTCGAAGAATCGCCAGGACGTAAAACCGTTTTCAAAATCACCGTTAAAGTTGGTTAACAAATTGGTTTCCTGTGCTGAGGTCACGCCACTAAAGACCACCGGCAGAATGAATGCAAACAGAAAAAATAAATTTTTCATAATTTTCCTCATTTCAGAAAGATTCACTGCGTATGTCTTCTGAAAAAATAACTCTGATAAGCCACCAAAGAATTAGAATAATAAGAAAATTTAAGGTAGGGCACGCAAAGCTTACAAAATATTTTATCTCTTGTTATGATTATGTAGATCTTTCAGCTATTCCAAAATTACGATAGTAATTGGAGTGCAATCTCTTCATGGATTGCAAAATACGGCGCATAAACAGGATGTCCATAAGCCTCCCGCAGGTTGCACAAATATGCAATATATTGATCAATGCTTATATTATTATGCAATGCATGGTTTTGTGAACCATCAGAAACCTGCGGGAGGTTGGTTCTTAGACAGCCAGAAAAGGTGCCGCCCTCCTTGCCGAAAAAATGCTTAGCGAAGTCATTTGCATAATCATATTTTTTTTTAATCAAATTTTTCTTTTGCGAACTCGGCACCTCCGCGTTTCGTTTTATTCTCATTTTAATGCCTGATATCAATCGCTAAAAACAATCTTTCCAAAATATTTTGCAAGATGAAAATCAGGCGTTGGATTATCAATTCGATTCCACGCACCATAGTGTTCAAACTCGGTCTCGTCGCCGCATTTGTAAAAATTTCCGCTGGCATGGCGAGGCGTGGAAAACAGCATTTTGTAATGTTCTTCAAAAAGTCGGACCGGAATTTTCAGATGAATCGTCCAAAAGTCGGCTCCGTGAAAACCGTTAACCGGCGATTTTATCGAAGGAATAATCTCAAAATCCCGTGCCTCTTGTTCTTGCAAAAACCTTCTGTTCCTGCCCGCACCAACGCCAACCAAGAGGGCGCCGATGGCGTTCATTTCAAAGTTGAAATAGTCGTCCGATTTTTCAGGAAACGGATTAAGGAAAAACTCTACACAACTGTCTTTATAAACCGGATCGCCGAAACGGGTAAATTGTGCTTTTATCTTTTTTTCAAAAACCTTGAAAAAGATATAAATGAAATGGGATGAATGCAACGCCTTTATTTCCACTCCGGGTTTATAGCCGTTATCCAACCATAAATAATTTTCGATCCTGAGGTGCGCAGCCGAATCCCATATTTTCGATTCGGTTATATTTTCAGGATCGAAATTGATTTTTTTTATCGTGTATTCTTTTGTTTTTGATGCCATCCTCAATCCTCATTGATTTCTGAGTTGCTCGTAAAAAGTCCCAAAATGCTCCACTTCGTTTCGCTCGCAATGACATGACTAAGGTATTATTGCAACACAACCTTTAACAAATATCATTTCAAAGTCATAACCGCAATCTGCGGCTCGTGGTCGGAAGCATCGGAATGTAGCACAGTCGATTTGACTATTTCAAAATGATTTGAACAAAAGATATGATCGATGCGCAAGAAATTAAAAACAAACGGTCTGAGAATTGTCGGCACACTGTCGATCAAACTCATATATCCGAACGTCGTTCCCAGTCCCCAGCCGGCCGTCCTGAATGCATTTTGCAATTTCCTGGCAAAAATGTGATAAACGAAACTGTTAGGTGTATCATTAAAATCCCCGGCAAAAACAACCGGCTCGTCCACGCGGGAAATTCGTTCCGCAATTTGTTTTGCTTCTTCAATGTGGCGAAAGTAACCCGATTCGCTGCTCGCTAAAAATTTTTCCAGAGTGATTCGACCAAAAAGAAGTTTGAGAAAAGCATTGCCGCCGTGATACAAATGTACGTTAAAAAGATGAACGTTCCGTCCGTTCCATTGTATGACCGCATGATTGAGATTAATGTATCCTTTGGCGTATTTGGTGTGGATATTTGTGTTGCGCGTCGATACAAACGGAATGCGCGAAAAGATAACGCCGCCGTTATAATTTTCCCACTTTTCCGACCAGTGCTGATAGGGATATAAATCTGCAAGTCTGCGCCGTAACAGTTTGCGGTCACTGGTGCGTATCTCCTGAACGAAAACCAGATCGGGCTTTTGCCTGCGAATTAGTTCAATGGCTTGCAGGCGCTTCTCCTTCGATTGATCCACCAGAATATTATAACTCATCACCGACAGTAACGGCCTGGCGCGATTTCTTCCCAGTTCAATTTTCGGTATCAGTTGCGTCTGATAATTCAATATGAGGCCGATGAGCGCAAGAATATAAAAAAAAGCATAGCCTCTTATTTTATGGGCTTTGATGATGTTGAAAAGCAGCAAAGCAAACAAGGGAATCATCAGGTAAAAAAGATAGCGAAAGTAAACATCGAGGTGAAATATCCCGAGGACAAAAAGGAAAAGACCAACGCCATACGCCAGGCTCTTTATGATTTTCCAATTGGAAATTTTTGCCGCATAAATGGCCAGATAAATCGGCAGCACTACCGCCAAAGGCAGCCAAAGTAAATCATTAAGCAAACTGGAAAAAGTTTCAATAACCGGAATTTGCCGGAATACAGCATAACGCGCCGCACGGCTCCAGACGAGAAATTCCAGAGGTAAATATAAAAGCCAGAAAAGAGCGATAAAAGATGTGAAAATATTTTTGAGACGCATGCAGACCGTTGCTGTTAAAAGACATGGATTGCCGAAAAATTAGTCTGAAAGTACAAACAAAATGGGAGCAATGCATAAAAATATCAATGTTTTCGATCTATTGCAAATCACTATTTGTTTTGCAAACAACAGTCTCGTTCTCGGCAAAATAAGGAGCGCACCGCCTTTATGCGATGCGCTTTGCGTTACATGACGCTCAGCGTCGAGTGACTAATGGACGCAGAGCGTCATGAGAGGCATTCCCACGCTGGAGCGTGGAAACGAGAAAAAGGGGATTCAAACCATAACGGATTTTCTTTTCACCCCCCAGACCCCCGGAGGCCTGGCGGCCATCCGGGGGCTGTACTTTTACAATTTGATAAATATTTTTCTTTTAAAGAGAAAACGCACAACCACCAGCGTCAGCGCCAGGGAAACGGTTGTCAGCAAAAGGTAGCCGAATTTTTCGCCGCAGCAAGTTTGCAGTTCGCCGCCGACAAAGCGCCGGGCCAGGTTGTCAAAGTCGAGAAAATTTCTGCCCATGTAAATGGTAATGGGATTCATGCCGATCCACACAAACATGATGCTCCATTTTTGTATTTTCCACACATCCAGAATCAGGTAAAGTACACCGAGAAGGATAGCGCTGTATCCCCCGGCAACGAGAACATACGAAGACGTCCAGATTCTTTTGATAATCGGGAACTGTAATCCCCACAAATACCCGAGGATGACAAGCACAATGCCGCCGCCGATAAAATAATAGACTTTTTTTATTTCGGGAACGTCCTTGTTGCGCAGCAAAAGCGAGGCAAAGACCCCGAGAAGCGCGGAAGCAACCGCGGGAAAGGTGGACAGGATGCCTTGGTTATCCCAGGTGCCGTGCCATTTGTGCAGGGGCAGGTAGTGGCCGTCAATCCAGTTGGCCCAGTTTTCACCCATGGCAAAACTGGTGTGTCCCAGTCCGGGCACGGGGATAAAAGAGAGCCAGGCCCAATAGACAAGGAGCAGGGCCGTAAAAGCAACAACAAGTCCCCGCCATTGAAAATGAATAAACAGCACGCCGGCAAAGAAATAGCACAGCGCTAAACGCTGCAAAACACCGCCGAGGCGGATATTGTGAAAACCTTTGTTCATGCCGCCGTAATAAATAAGTCCGAGCAGAAAAAGCAAAATCGTGCGCCGAATGATGCGGTTGTAGGCCGCTTTTTTGCCCTTTGTCGCTATAATTTTCTGCAGAGAAAAAACAACCGACATGCCGATAATAAAAACGAAAAGTGGAAAGATGAGATCGTAAAAATGAAATCCTTCCCATTCAACATGATCCAGTTGCGGTAAAAGTGTCTGCTCAACTTTCCCGCCAAATAATTTTAGAATGGCTGCGAAAAAACCGGTACCGCCAACGATCCAGAACATGTCGAATCCACGCAAAACATCTACGGAGAGAATGCGTTCTTTGATCGGTTCAATACTTTTGCTTTCCTGCGGCTGTGTTGTGTTTTCTTCCATGGTCGTCTCCGTTACTGTTTCAAAACCTAATTAAAAACAGATATATTCATCTTGCTGTAACCGACCGCAGGGCGCGTTGAATGACGCCTTGGGATGGGTTACAAATAACGACACCCGGAGGCCTGCGGCCATCCGGGGTCGGCAGTTTTAGTTTTATAATCTCAGGAATATTTTTCTTTTAAAAAGAAAGCGTACAAACACAAGCGTTAATGCCAGGGAAACGCCGGTGAGCAAAAGGTAACCGAATTTTTCTCCACAGCAGGTCTGCAATTCTCCGCCGACAAAACGCCTGGCCAGGGCGTTAAAATCGAGAATATTTCTGCCCATATAAATGGTGATCGGATTCATGCCGATCCACACAAAAACAATGGCCCATTTCTGCACTTTCCAGACATCCAGTATCAAATAGAGGACGCCGAGCAAGATAAAGCTGTAACCACCGGCAACGAGAACATAAGAAGATGTCCAGATTTTTTTAATAACCGGGAACTGCAATCCCCACAAATAGCCGAGAATAACCGCGGCAATGCCGCCGCCGATAAAGTAATACACTTTTTTCATATCCTCAACCGACTTGTTGCGCAACAACAGGGATGCGAATACGCCTAAAAGACAACTGCCGATTGCCGGCAAAGTACTCAATATTCCTTCAGGGTCCCACTGGCCGTCCCATTTTCGCAGCGGCAAATAGTGCTGGTCGATCCAGTTTGTCCAGTTCAGCCCTTCGGCAAACGAGACATGCCCCAGGCCGGGTACCGGAATAAACGACAGCCATGCCCAATAGCCGATTAACAATGCAGCAAAGGCAACAATCAATCCTTTTGTTCTGAAATGGATGAACAAGATTCCGGTAAAGAAATAGGTCAAAGCCAATCTTTGCAAAACGCCCAACAGGCGAATATGTTGAAAGCCATGGCTCATGCCGCCGTATTCAATAATACCCAAAAGATATAAAAGGATGAAACGGCGAATGATGCGATTATAAGCCGCCTTTTTTCCTTTTGTAGCAAGAAGCTTTTGCAGGGAAAAAACCACGGACATGCCGACAATAAAGACAAAAAGCGGAAAGATAAGATCGTAAAAATGGAATCCCGCCCAATCAGCATGATCGAGTTGTGGGACAAACCATTTTTCCATTTTGCCGCCAAATAACTTAAAAATGGCGATAAAAAATCCTGCTCCCCCCGTGATCCAGAACATGTCAAATCCGCGCAAAACATCGACCGAAACGATTCGGCCTTTCACCGGTTCGATACTCTGTACTTCTTGTTGATCTGTTTCTTCGTTCATGGCTTCTCCTTTCACTTCTCAGGGTAGTGTCAAATATTTTTAATTTAGATTTCTTTTAGTTCTTTATTTTCATCAAATTGTATTATATTTGGCTTGTCTCCCCGTTTTCAAAAAT
>JAACEJ010000248.1 GCA_011682565.1 Actinomycetota bacterium
CCGGATGCTGAGAAAAATCCAGCATTGAAATTTTGGCATCACTACATTTTTGATTGCTCTGATCGTAGTGTTGTTGAAATAAGGAGAGAGGGAGGGAAATGGATTCCGTTATTACATATAATATCCGGCACAAGCGATTCCTGCAAATACGAATACTGCAACCTTGAAATGTATGCAGGTGCGACCGTTCAAATCGCATTCCGCTACTATGGGCTACCTGTGTGGACTGATCCCACATTAAAAAACCGTCATTGGTATATCGATGATATTGAGATAAGCGGTTATCCAATTAGTGCCGTAAAATTTAAAGCGGATAATAAAAATATTCATTCACACAGGTTATTTCAAAATTATCCCAACCCCTTCAATCCGGTTACAACCATAAGTTTTACATTATCAGAAATTAGCGCAATTTAATTGGACATATTCAATGTAACCGGACAATTAGTCAGAACCTTATGCAGAGGAGAAATGAGAGATGGTTTTCATACAGTAACCTGGAATGGGGCAGATGAATCTGGTCAGGCGGTTCCGGCAGGCGTCTATTTTTACAGACTCACAGGTAACAACGGAATCTGGCAAGAAACCAAAAAGATGATTTTGATAAAATAATGAAAAATAATTATCAAATGAACAATAACAACTAACGAGTGGTGAGTAACCAGTTTTTAACAAAACCCAAAGGAGGAAGTCATGCAGTTTAAATACAATAACAGATTGAACAAAGTTGCTTTTTACTTTGTTGTTTCACTGTTTGTATTATTTGCGTTCGGCACTGTTTTTTCACAAACGGTTGTTTGGAGTGAGGATTGGGAGGGCGACTGGACAAGGGATTGGCATGTGGATGGCGGGACATGGGAAGTGGGTACGCCAACCAGTGGGCCGGATAGTGCATACCAGGGATTGAATTGTGCTGCAACCGTGCTGACTGGGAATTATTCGGAGAATGTTTCTACGATGTTAGTTCGCCATACCAAGTTTGTAGTTCCGCCCGCAGATCAGAATCCCCATTTAAGATTTTGGCACTGGTTCAATATATCAACGGACGATAAGGGCTTTGTCGAAATTAAAGTTGATAATAATGATTGGACTCAAATTCCAGTTGAATACGACCATACAAGTAGTAATAAATGGAGCTATACATCTATTGATCTTGCGCCGTATGCAGGGAAAAGCATACAGATTGCATTTCATTTCATTTCAAAAGCCAAGTCATATTATGGCGGAACATATACTCACGTAGGTCCTGGATGGTACATAGATAATGTTAATGTGATAAGCGGAGCAAGTATTTTTAATAATCCTGAAACCTGGGAAAATGGACTGGGGGATTGGTCAGTTGAACGAGGCACATGGGAAATAGGACATCCTACTTATGGCCCACATCAAACAATATCAGGCATAAATTGTGCCGCCACTGTATTAGACGGTAAATACTCTGAATGGGTGGATTCCAGATTAATTAGTCCCAAAATTATAGTTCCAAACTCTGATCAGAATCCTCGTTTTCGATTCTGGCAAGATTACAGCTTTTCCGCGGACGATAAAGGTTATGTCGAAGTCAGAGTGGGAAATGGAGATTGGGAACAAATATCCGCGGATTACACCAATACTAGCTGGGAATGGACATACACTTCTTTCGATTTAGTACCATATTCAAATAAAACTGTCCAATTTGCGTTCCATTTCATTTCTCAAGCTAAATCATATTACAATGGAACTTACACACATACCAGCGCAGGATGGTATATAGATGATGTTACTATCATCACTGGGCCAATTATTTTTAACAGTCGTGAGGGATGGGAAGGAGGTATTGGAGATTGGTCTGCCGAACGAGGAACATGGCAAATCGGAAAACCAACTACTGGCCCCAATAGTGCATATTCTGGCAAGAACTGCCTCGCAACTGTTTTGGACGATAATTATGAAGAATGGGTCGATTCGCGCTTTGTTAGTCCAAAATTTACTGTTCCAGCAGCTAATAAAAATCCTAGTTTGCGCTTCTGGCACTGGTTTAGTTTTTCTGCTGATGATAAAGGCTTTGTTGAAATTAAAATTGGTGACAATGACTGGCAACAAATTTCATCAGATTTCAAAAATACAAGCAGCAATGTTTGGACAAACACCTATTTTGATCTTTCCCCATATGCAGGCTTTACAGTTCAGATTGCATTTCGATTTATGTCTAGGGCTGATTCATATTATAGCGGTACATATACACATGTAAGCTCCGGTTGGTACATTGACAATGTAGAAATTGAAGGCTTTGGCGAGTCTCCAATCATAGACTCCTTTACCGCCACGCCCACTCAGGGAGCCCCCCCTCTAACCGTCACCTTCGATTGCCAGGCCCACGACCCCGACGGAACTGTAGCATCTTTTAGATGGGACTTTGAAGGTGACGGTGTAATGGACGATACCACCGAAACCGGTGACAACATCCATATATATGAAACCAACGGCACCTTTGAAGCCAAATGTACAGCAGTTGACAATGAAGGCAATTCAAGCGAGTCCAAATCGGTGATGATCTACGTCTACTCGGACACCGGTCGTGTAATCACCGTCTCCGATACAACGATTACGAGTGTGAGCAAAGGAGATACAATCAAAATACCAATTCGCGTTTCAGAGGCTGCGCGTATTGCAGGTGCGGAAATAAAGTTATCTTTTGATCAGACAATCGTTAAGGCGCTTTATGCTGAGAAATCAGCTTTAACGAATGATTTTACGATTGCAGATTCTACGAATGAAGGCAAAATCGCTATATCCTTAGCAAGAGCTACGGCCTTGGCATCGGGGTCCGGTGACCTGGTCTATGTATATTTCGAAGTAGTTACCGGAACAGAAGATTCATCGGCATTGGCATTTGAACAAGTTACACTCTATGATGAAGAAACAAATTCGATCCCTGTAACACCTAAAAACGGGAAAATAATTATTGGAATTAAACATGAGAAGGGATTTTTGGTTATTGATCCGCCAAGCGACACTTTAGATGTAGCGACTCAACAACAATTCTGTGCCTATCAAGAGCAAACGGATGGCAGCATAACAGCAACATCAGCAACCTGGACACTTGAAAAAGGATTTGGAAATGTTGGCGAACTTTTATCTTCAAACGGTGAGTGTACAACTTTGGATGCAACTGGACCCGGTGATGCAATTATCAAGGCAACATCTGATACCTCTGCGGCAACAGCACTCGTTGTTGTTGGCAAAACAAAGGGCGACATCAATATCGATGATCTCGTTTCAGTGCCTGATTGTATTCGATCCCTGCAGTACACGGTTGGAAATTATGATCTCTCACCGTACCAATTGTGGGCCGCTGATATGTCCGAAAATGGCAGCGTCGCCGTCAATGATTGTCAATTGATCCTCAATAAAACGCTTGATGGAATGCTGCCCAAAACTATTACCCAGACCGGCTACGGCCCGGCTACCGTCCAATTAGGCCCCATCAAACAGGAAGCGGAACGGGTCTATACGGTTCCCGTTTTGGTAAATGAACGCAGCGATGTTTACGCTTCTGCTTTTGAAATTACCTATGATTCTAATCTGCTCAGTGTTGTCACAGCTTCAGCAGGGAAATCGGGGATGATCGCGACTAATTTCAAAGAAAAAGGCATGGCAAGAATTGCCATGATCAGTAGAGATGGTTTGGTAAATTCTCAAAGTGAAATCCTCACACTACAATTCAAAGCGAAAAGCAAAATAACCGAGACTCCGGGTATTACCATCCGTGAGGTGAGACTATTCGATTGTGCAGCTCAACAGATTGTCGCGAACATTGCGGAATCTGCTGTGCAGGCCGTTGCATTGCCGAAGGAATTCGCGTTGCATCAGAATTTTCCAAATCCATTCAATCCTTCAACAATGGTCAGGTATGATTTACCCCAAAATAACAGGGTGAGTTTGATCATTTATAATACGAATGGGCAGCAAGTCCGCAGTCTTGTCAACGGCAAAATGTCTGCCGGCTCTCACTCCACTGTGTGGGATGCTCGTGATGATGCAGGCCAAATTGTTCCGGCCGGCGTTTATTTTTACAAACTCAGCGTGGATAACGGTTCGTGGCAAAAGACTAAAAAGATGATCTTAATCAAATAAGGTTAAAACCTCAAAGATCTTGGAGACCTTTGAGGTTTCCTGAAAATATTGAGGAAAAAAATATTTATGAGGTCCATCATGACTAAAAGAATCCTTTTACTACTTTTTGTTTCGACCTGCCTGATGCTCGCATCAGCAAAGGCCACAACTATAATTTTGCCGGAGAGGCAGGGCCCTCCGGGCAGCCTGGTTCAGGTCCCGGTTATCGTTGATAGTGCGGAAACAGTTGCCGGTTGCGAATTCATCCTGCAATACGACAAATCCTTTCTCGAATTTGTTCGGCTGGATTCCATTGGACTGGCGGATGGATTTACTTTTGCGGTGAAAACAAAAGACGATAGTATAGCTATTTCTATGGCCAGAGCCGTTGGTATTCAAAAATCCTATGTGACTCTATTAGGTTTGACTTTTCGCATTCGCAATTCCGCCCAAGTCGGAGCAGCCACGGAAATCACTTGGATTCAATCCAGGCTTTATTCCGAATCGACATCGCTCATTGACCATAGTGTTAAGCATGGTGTTGTCAGGGTCTCGGCTATCAGCGTTTTTCCGAATCCGTTTACACCCAACGAAGACGGCATAAATGATACGGCAAATTTCATAGTACCCGATTCTCTGTCGTTCGATGCTGCGGTAAAAATATTCAGTGTATCCGGGCAACTGGTTAAAGAGCTTTTTAATAATGAGAGCACATATATGAAATGGAATGGTAAAGATAAAGATGATAATCCTGTAAAGCCGGGTGTTTACATTTATTTAATCCTTGCAAACGGAACCGCACTTTCAAAAGGGACAATCACTCTGATGCGATAAAAAGGCTGTCATTTAATGCCATTTCCAGGAAAGGGAGTGTTCAATGAAAACACGGACAATACTATTTTTAAGCATTTTTCTATGCTTTTTAAATGCAAATGCACAATTTTATTCTTCAATGAATACGGTCTATTATTCATCGCCTTCTATCACGTTCTATAATCCGGCTCCCCCGGTCCTGATTGGAAGGCCGTATGCATTTGCAGGAATGCAGCTTTTGCATTTAGGACTTTCGGAGGATAATTTGCGCAACAACTTTGTAACTCTGGTCGAACCTGTGGGTTCTTCCACGGCTATCGGATTGCGGGCGCAATACTTTACTTCCAATATCTTTCAGAAAGGTAATTATTCACTTTTGATCAGCCAAAAGGTGTACAAAAATATTTTCTCTATAGGTTTAAATGCAAACTTTTTAACTTTTGGCTATAATACATCCAAATTCAAATTATTCGATTTTCATGATCCGGTGATCAATGATGGAACATCACAAAATGCAATATCTTATGGAGCAGGAATTTTTATGCAGCCAATACATGGCTTGTTGCTTGGCGCCTCAGCCGATCATTTAAATAAACCGGATATCTCGCTGGACAAATCATCTATCCTGCAAGAAAGAATCTATCATTTTGGCCTTGCGCTTTGTTTTCTGCCGGTTATACCGCAGTTCGATGTTCGAATGGAAGGAAATGAAATTTTAAAACAAGGCGGCCTGCATTTGGATCTATTAAATCATAGACTGGATATTTTTGCAGGTTATAATCAATTTAGTTTTGGCGGAAGCGGAATTTTTGCTCAGTTAGAGATGTCGTTTGGAGACATTGGCATCTTGTACAGCTATCAAAATCCTCTTACCGAAGACTTTAATCACGTATCGAACGGCAGTCATCAGATAGGGATCTTTTATACAAAGAGTAAAACACCAATTCCTCCAAAGATTTATCTTGAAGATAATCCGAGCAGGCAATCGTTACCTCAATTTACACTAATAGGCCGTATTGAAAGTCCCGATGGACTAAAATTGATCGAGATTTACGATAATCAAGACCTCATAAAAAGAATAGAGTGTTCTGACAATATTAAAACAAAAGAAATAAATGAGCCTTTCAATTTAAAGAGAGGTGATAATAAAATTCGAGTTGTTGCTTAT
>JAACEJ010000249.1 GCA_011682565.1 Actinomycetota bacterium
GAAAGACATTACCCGGCCTGCTGCCAAGCGAAAAAAGACCGCCGTTTATCGATCCCCAGTGGGATCAGAGAGAAGACAGCGTGCCGACGTGGATAACAATCGTACATGTCCTCCTTATATTCTGGACGGTGCTCAACGCCCATTATCCTGCATTATTCGTCGCCGGGCTTTTATTTTTCCTCGGTTTTGCCCAGGCAACAGCACCGTTTCAAAACCGAATCGATTTGCAGCCGGCAATCCTGGTCGGATTTTTCCTGGCCGGACTCGTCATCCACGGCGGTGTTCAGGGATGGTGGATAGAGCCGGTTCTCAGCCGCCTCTCGGAAATACCGCTGATGCTCGGTTCAACCATATTAACGGCTTTTAACGATAACGCGGCCATAACGTACCTGTCCACACTTGTGCCGAATTTTTCAGATTCTTTGAAAATTGCAGTTGTCGCCGGCGCCGTAACCGGCGGCGGCCTGACGATCATCGCCAATGCACCAAATCCTGCCGGTCAGTCCATTTTAAAAAAATATTTTGAGAATGGCGTCTCTCCAATAGGATTATTAAAAGCTACAATCATTCCAACAACTATAATGTTTCTTTGTTTTGTTTTGTTGAAATTTTACTAGTTTTTAAGCTTGAATCTCAGGTTATTACCTCGATCACCTATAAGTAAGGTCTACCACCTGAGGATGAAGTTTTACAAATATCAATTTGGCCACTCCAGCAACCGATTGTGCAATTTCTTCACCTCCTTTTCAAGATTCCCCCGATCACCATCATTTCGCAATACATAATCTGCGCGCCTTATTTTTTCTTCCTGCGGCAGTTGTGATTTTATTCTCTGCATCACCTGTTCCCGGCCAAGTCCGTCCCGTTGCATGGCGCGTTTGATGCAGATTTCGATGGGCGAACTGACCGTCACGGTTACGTCAACTTTTTTATCAAGGCCAAGCTCGAAAATAAGGGCAGCATCGACGACAATGTATGGCGCATGGCCCGTTTTGAGCGATTCGTTGATCAGATCATCGACCCGTTGCAACATGACTGGGTGAACGATACGATTCAGTTTATCGCGCATGTTTTGATCAGCAAAAATTAAAGCGCCGAGTTTGCGGCGATCCAATTCATCGCCAATAAAAACCGCGTCGCCAAAAGTCTGTCGAATCTGCTCCAGGACGTTTTTATTTTCTTCAACAACCCATCTCCCGGCGAGATCAACGTCGACAATAATTGCGCCGTGCTGTGCCAGCATCCCGGATACTTTTGATTTGCCACTGCCGGGTATCCCGGTGAGACCGACGATTAAAGATTTCTTATTTAGCTTATCCATCAAAACAATAATACAAATTTTATGAATCCTCAGCAAGAGGTAATTTTGATAAACCTTTACACTCGGTTTTATAGCTTGATTTTTCACCACTTTCTTTTTAAAATAGTAATCGTAAAATTCGGACTTTCCTCAATGTTTGAAGCCAATAATTTCGTTCTAACAGCATATCAAAAATTTATTTATTATTTTAGAAGTTCAGTTCACGCCGGGGGAGCCTGACAAGCGCACAGGTATTAGCTTGTCTGAACAAATTACTGTTTTTTGTGACAGCACATTTCAAAATGCGCTCGGATTTACAGCTTTAGCATACTGCTCATCTCATAATCGCCAATTTTCCCATCTTTATCTGATCTTTTGAAATAACACGAAAAATATAAATCCCCGATGCAACCGGATCGCCGTTTTTGTTGCGCAGATCCCACTCCACGCCGCCATCACCGTTTGTTTCCTCCAGCGTTCGTATTTTTATTCCGCGGGTCGTCAAAATTTGAACTTCCGCAAATTGAGTTAAATTGGCGAAGGTGATGACATCGACGCCCAGCCCCGGTCGATAAGGGTTGGGGTAGGTATAAACATGATCAAGATTATTCTTTGAAAAGATGAGTTGCAAAAAGTCGCCGCGACCCGGTTTTATGGAGATACCGCGAGCGCTTTTTAAATGATGAACGCGAATGGGATAAGCCACTCCCAAAGCCCCAAAGGCCTGATTCGTTTCCAGGTGCAACAATGCCTTTTCATGTGCCTGTGTTTCAAGGGCTGAAGATTTAACTGTGATAAATTTTCCCAGATCATAATTGGAAACATTTTCGATGCCGGCGGCCTCCATCGGCTCACTGAAAATCAATTCAATTTGTTTCGCCCCAATGAGCCTGCCGTCGACGAGATAAGGTGTTCCCTGTGTAAAGCGGACATTAAAATCAGCCGAGTTTCGGATCGTGTCCTGCGGTACGTCGTTGATGTCGGTTAAATTGCGGCAACGTATTGTGTATGTTCCTTCAACCGGAAAGGTTTTATCAAAAAACAAAACAACCTGCATACCTGAAGCATCCAGAGCCGTTGACGCCGGATGACCGACGTCATGATCGAGTGAAAAGTTGGATGCATTTTTCGCACTGCCGTCCATCGCCTTACTGAACCACAAACGGCAACTCTTTTCAGTTTCCATGGCAGCTTTGACCAGCCTGGGTCGCGCCCCGGGACGTGCGGAAATAATCCTCGATTTCCGGCTTGTTTGCGGGATACTTTCCCAGTCGATGGCTTCAATTGCATACCAGTAGAGCACGCCGGCCGAAACAGTATCGTCATTAAAAAACGGCAACTCGGACGAGGCGTAAAATTTCAGATTTGTTTTTTCAACGCCTCGATAAACATTGTACGTATCCGCACCGGCTACTTCACGCCAGGTTAAGCGGACATGGTGTTCATCCATGGGCCGGGCTGTTATTCCCACAGGCGTTGCCGTCCCTGAGGCAGCGCCCACCATCTCGAAAGAGCGAAGCACATCATCCCCGCCGGCCCAGAATTCTTTTTTTCCATCTCTATCGGAGTCGAGTACTACAGCGCCATTACTCTTTACCGGAAAATGATGATAGGTGATCTCATAGCGTCGATCATTATTTTCGATGACATAGAAATCGGGAAAAACGCAAATAAATATTTCGTCTCTTCCATCACCGTCAATATCTGCGGAAGATACGCCGCTGTCGAAATCTTTTGGTGATTCAAAACCGAAAAAATTCCATTCCGCAACTTGGTCATAACTGTTGTCACCATTGCTGTCATAAATTCGGTAAGTCCAGTGTCGGGCATCGTAATCGTGTTCCGTATTCAAATTAGGGTTGGAATGACAACCGGCGATAAATTCGGGAACACCGTCGCCGTCAAAATCTCCGGCACTCAGATAATCGATACTGTCCATAAGAGGCAGGCTGTCCTGCCAGGTGTTGACAAAAGTATTGTCTCCAATATTTTCATAAATATAGATATCGCCGTCACTGTCGCCAAGAAGAATCTCCTGGCGGCCATCGTGATCAAAATCACCGATTTCACAATGGGGCACACCGTTTTGATTTTCACCGTCCGTTGGATTCGGCAAGGCAGCGACAAAATCGAAACGGTTATCACCGCTTTTTTCCCACACCTCAAATTGATCGATACTCTTGCCATTTTCCTGCTTGACGACGCGGAGAATGACCTCACCGCGGCCATCGCCGTCCAGATCGGTAATGCGGCTGGCCCAATACTGGGTGCTGCCGTCCCCTTGCCAGGTAACGGCTTTGACGGTTGGAAACTGACCGGGAGCCGGACTTTCATACAGGTAACTTGAAAAGCCCAGACCGCACAACAGTTCTTCTTTGCCGTCATCATCAGCATCACCAATATCCCGCGGGATGAGTTGAGCGTCCGAGGCATAAATTTCACTCATTTTTGAATTCTTAAATTCAAACATTTTGATCAAACCGACGGCGCCGTTTTGATAACTGCCGGTAATGATTTCCGGGAAACCATTGTTATTAAAATCACTTGTTTTATGTAAAAGATGTCCGTCGGGGATCGTCCGCTCGGTCGGGCTGAAGCGAACTACATCAATAGGGGGAGCGCTCAGATCGACCTGGTAAAATTGTCCTGCATTATCATCCTCTGTCACCAGGCCTGCTCCGTTTCGCGCTACGAGTTTGATTTCCAGATTGCCGCTGATTTCCTCCTGGGACAAATTATAACGCAGTTCGCGAGTACGAAAACTCATGGGCGCTTCACGAAAAGGTTCCGGTGATCCGAGGGGACGATAAAACACCGAACCCTCGCACAGATCGTCCGTGTGAAACTGAATCAAAACGGAATGATGATCCCCGTCGATCATTGGCAGAAATTGCACATTTGAAATAACCGGCGGTGTATCGTCCACAAAAATGCGCACAAAATCCTGATCCGTTGTACCGTCCCGATTTTCCAGCAACAACCTGATCGTATAGGCTCCATCCTCATCAGGTAGATTCTCCCACGTTGCAAGAAGACCATCGATAACGCGCGTTTTGCGAGGGCCGGAAATATCAATCCATTTGTCGGGATTATCTCCTTTTCCAAATGCCAGAGAATAGTCGGCCAGAGTCGGACTCCAGGCCGAACCGCGAATTTCCACAGGAGCGGCGCTCAGGCCCTCATCCAAATGGGGTGAAGCAATTTCAACGATCGAGTAAAGCGGATGAGACAGCGCTTTGGCGGCATTCAAGCGACCGGCTCCATAAAAATTATCCCGGCCCGCTGCGCCGAGATCATCCACAGCGTCGAGCAAAATACCACGAACGGCATCCGGCGTTGCATCGCTATCCTCGGAGAGTAACAATGCAGCAGTCCCGGAAACATACGGGGCGGAAAACGATGTACCGTTCACCAGACTGTAAGCCCCTTTGAGCGCAGTGCTCAAAATATTAACGCCGGGAGCAACCAAATCCACAGATGGGCCATAGTTTGAAAATCCGGCCAGATTATCTTTTTCATCCGTGGCACCGACGGAAATTGTGCCCTCAAATCCGGAGGGATAATGAATTTGATCTGTGGAAGAATTTCCGGCAGATGCGACGAGAACAATCCCTTTTGATGCAGCATAGCGGATCACATCATCAATAACGCGCGAAACGAAAACGTCCCCCCAGCTCATGTTAATAATTTGCGCACCGTTTTCAATAGCGTAAAGAATTGCCGAGGCGACGTCATCTTCTTCGCCGTTACCGCCGGACGTGAAGGCGCGTAAATTCATCACCCGGGAATTATACGCCAGCCCGGCAATGCCGATCCCATTATCGGCAACAGCGGCTATGATTCCGGCAACGGCCGTGCCGTGCCCCATTTCGTCCATGGGATCATTGTCCCGTTGCAAATAATCGCCGCCATCCGGATAATTAGGCGCGTCGGTAAAGTCCCATCCCCAAACATCGTCGACAAACCCATTGCCGTCGTCATCGACATTATTAAGATCATCCGCATCGAAAACATGGTTGCCGTTCAAATCCTCGCCGGGATTTACCCACAGGTTGGAGGCAAGATCGGGATGGTTATAGTCGATGCCGGTATCAATAATCGCAACGAGGACATTGTTTCTGCCCTGCTGATGATCCCACGCAGTAAAGGCATGAATTTTTTCCAACGCCCATTGGTCACCTATTTGCGGGTCGTTAGGCACATAATCAAGGTGAAACACACGGTTAAGCTGGGCCACCTCGATATCCGGAATTTCCCGAAGCTGCGCCAGTGCGGATTCGACATCGGCATCTGCAGGCAGCACGACGCGCGTCCAGCGCAACAGGGTTTCGGTTTCTTGAGAGTTACGTAAATTTTTATAATTAGTAAAAAGCGGCTCTACTTTCTCCGCATTCAATTTGTGCAGAATATGATCAACTTTTTCGATGCCGGTAATATTCTTACCGTTTGCAAATGTTTTCCCTAAATACTCAGGTGTTTCGGCAAGCCTGATTAAAACTGTGCGTTCCCCTGGAAAAGCAGAACAAAACGGCAAGAACAGAGCGATCAGAAGAATAAGCAACTTTTTAATTTGCATTTCCGGCATAGGAACTTTTCGTTAATTATTTATGAGTAATTCGTAAAAAGTCGAAAAGCATGTCATCGCGAGGAGCGGAGCCCCGAGTTATCGGGGAAGCGATCCTTTAAAAAACCGCACCTTAGCCGACACCCAGATTGCTTCGCTTCGCTCGCAATGACATATCAGGACTTTTTACGAGCGACTCATTTAT
>JAACEJ010000250.1 GCA_011682565.1 Actinomycetota bacterium
AAACCCTGGAAGCTGCGCGCCAGGCCGGAGCGGATTGTATTGTGTTATGTGATACAAACGGCGGTACCCTTGTCAACCGCTTGATTGAGATCATTGAAGAAACACTAAAAAATGACCGCCGCGTGCCCCTGGGCATTCACGCACACAATGACAGCGATCTGGCCGTTGCCAACAGTCTGGCCGCGATTGAAAAAGGGTTACTCCACGTTCAGGGCACCATCAACGGTTACGGTGAACGCTGCGGCAATGCAAATATTTGCTCGATTATTCCCAATGCAGTTCTCAAAATGAAAGTGGACGTTAACCCGCGTTTAAACCTGAAAGAACTCACCAGTCTTTCGCGCTATGTGAGTGAAACGGCTAATCTGCCGCACCGGGAAGAATCGGCTTTTGTCGGAAAAAGCGCTTTTGCGCACAAGGGCGGCATTCACGTCAGTGCCATCCGCCGCAACCGCCGCACGTATGAACACATCGACCCGGCGCTGGTGGGAAACAGACAGCGCGTTCTCATTTCCGATCAATCGGGACAGAGCAACATTCTCTCCAAAGCGGAAGAACTGGGTCTGGATATTTCCAGCCATCGCGACGAAGTGAAAATCATTGTCAAGAGGTTGAAAGAACTGGAACACCTTGGCTACCAGTTTGAGGGTGCGGATGGTTCCTTCGAGGTGCTGCTTAAAAAATCTACCGGCCAATACCGTGATTTTTTTAAACTTTTGGCGGTGCGTGTCATCGTCAACAAGCGCGAAAACGGCGAACTCGATTCCGAAGCTGTGCTCAAAATTAAAGTCGGTGATGAAATTGAACACACAGCCGCTGAAGGAGACGGCCCTGTGGATGCGATGGACAGTGCTTTGCGCAAAGCGCTGGAAAAATTCTATCCCTCTTTGAAAAAGGTGAAACTGGTTGATTATAAAGTTCGCGTCTTGAATAGTGAAGCTGCGACCCGGGCCAAAGTGCGCGTTTTTATTGAAACGGCCGATGAAAATTCTACCTGGGGTACTGTCGGCGTTTCGGAAAACATTATCGAAGCGAGTTGGCAGGCACTGGTGGACAGCATTAGCTACAAGTTGATGAAAGGCTGAATTTGTTTTCCCGATTAAAGAAAAATAAACTGGAATTCCATTACCCAGGCCCGCTTTTCCCCATACTCCCTCCTGAAAATTAGATATTTGGGGAGTATGGGGTGAATTCTTCAAAACCGTCTTTGCACGGATATTTTAATAAAACGAAGGAATCACTGGTACTCCCAAAATTATCTTAAGGATTAATAATTTATGATCAATTATAAACTAGGAGATGGATCCGCTACAACGCCAAAAGGATTCAGGGCCAGCGGTATATCCTGTGGAATAAAGGAAAATGGAAAAGATTTAGCCCTTATTGTTAGTGATATATCGGCGAGCCTGGCGGCAATGTATACCACCAATACTATTCCTGCAGCACCGGTTCTCATCAGCAGGGAGAAAACAAAATCCGGCAGGGCGCAGGCGCTTGTAATAAACAGCGGCAATGCCAACGCCTGTACCGGAGAACAGGGACTCGACGATGCCCGGGAAATGATTTCTCTCGTGTCCAAAAATACGGGTATAGATGAGGATGATGTTCTTGTTGCTTCGACCGGGATTATCGGCCGGCCGATGCCGATGGACAAGCTCCGCACCGGTATCCCCAAGGCGGCGCGAGCTTTGTCGGCAGAAGGAGGTGTCGATGCGGCGGAAGCCATCCGCACAACGGATACAAGAGCAAAACATTTTTCCATAGTTTTTGAACTCGACGGGAAAAAGTGCAGCATCGGTGCGATGGCCAAGGGGAGCGGCATGATCGATCCTAAAATGGCCACGACCATCAACGTGCTGACAACAGATGTGGACATTTCACAAAACCTGCTTCAGCAGGCATTGCAGGAAAGTGTGGACATTTCGCTCAACGCACTGACAGTGGACGGCTCCATGAGCACCAACGACTGCATCTTTTTGTTTGCCAATGGAGCCGCGGACAACGAGAAAATTATATCCGACAACGAGTCTTTTCAAATTTTTCTCGATGCTTTGAAAACGATTTGTCTTCTCGTTGCCGAAGAACTGGCGCGGGACGGAGAAGGCGCGACAAAATTAGTATTAATAACGGTAGAAGGCGCGAAAAGCAAAAAGGAAGCACAGCGTGCGGCAAAAGAAATCGCCAACGCGGCGCTGGTGAAAACCGCCATCTATGGTCGTGATCCGAATTGGGGGCGGGTTGTTGCTGCCATCGGTGGCTCCGGCGTCGACGTGGACCCGGCGGTATTTTCCATCCGTTTCGCTGGTATTCTTGTTGCGGAAAATGGCTGTGCCGCAGATTATGACGAGGCAGCTATGAAAGAAGCGCTCGACAAAGAAGAAATATCAGTGCAGGTCTCACTTGGAGTCGGTGGATACTCTGCTTATGTTTTTACCTGCGACTTAACTCATGAATATGTAACAATTAACGCTGAATACTCAACTTGAGGTGATTATGTTATTTTCAAAAAAAATTGCATTTATTGGTTCCGGCAATATGGGCGAAGCGCTGTTGGGCGGTTTACTCAAAGCCAAACTTACAAATCCGGAAAACATCATTGCAACGGATATTTATGATGAACGACTGGAACATATTAAAAAAAAGTGGGGTGTGCAGACAAGCAAAAACAACATGGAGACAGCAAAGGTTTCAGATATCCTCGTGCTGTGTGTAAAACCGCAAACGATCAAAGGTGTACTCGAAGAACTGAAACAAGTCATCCGTGATGATCAACTGGTCATTTCGATTTTGGCGGGAATTACGACTCAGACGATTAATCATGCTTTGGCGAGCCAAAATCCGGTCATCCGCGTCATGCCCAATATTCCGGCTGTCGTCGATGAAGCGGCTTCCGGAATTTGCCTGGGTGAATTTGCGAATGATACCGACAAAGAAATCGCCAAAAAGATTTTTAACGCCGTGGGTGAAGTGGAAGTGGTTCTGGAATCGCAGATGGATGTGATTACCGGACTGAGCGGCAGCGGGCCGGCTTACATTTACATGATCATCGAGGCACTCACGGACGGCGGCGTGATGATGGGCTTGCCGCGCCATACGGCGACACGCCTGGCAACGCAAACGGTCCTCGGTTCCGCCAAACTGGTACGCGAAACAGGCATTCATCCGGCTGTTTTGAAAGACCAGGTAACAACACCGGGCGGCACCGCTATTTCTGCGATCAAGGAACTTGAATCCAGCGGCTTGCGTCCTATGCTCATTCGCGCGGTGGAAACAGCTACAAATAAATCACGGCAGTTGAGCGAATTGCTGGAAAAAAAGAACAATGCCGGTGGAAAGCAGAAATGAGTAATTCGTAAAATGTCGAAAAGCATGTCATCGCGAGGAGCGGAGCGTGAGTTTATCCCGAATTGTCGGGGAAGCGATCTTTATAAAACAGCACGTTAGTCGACATCCAGATTGCTTCGCTTCACTCGCAATGACATTCTCGGACTTTTTACGAATGACTCAGAAATAGGATCATCTATGTTTTAAGAGTTAAATTTCGTATAGTTCACCTCTATTCATTTGATAATTAAAAGATTGATTTACGAACAAGGATTTACGATTTTTGATTTATGAATGAATGACAAACTCATAAAAAATCGAAAAGCATGTCATCGCGAGGAGCGGAGCGTGAGTTTATCCCGAATTGTCGGGGAAGCGATCTTTAGAAAACTGTACCTTATGGTCGACATGCAGATTGCTTCGCTTCGCTCGCAATAACATTTTGGACTTTTTACGAGTAACTTATAAAAAGAACAATATAGGAATCTTTTAATCATGTACAAAGCAGGAATCATTGGCGCAACCGGCTACACGGGTGAAGAACTTTTGCGTATTCTCGCCGGGCATGAAAAAGTGAGCGTTGAATTTGCTACCTCGGAAAAAGAATGCGGCAATTCTTTGCAAAAAGTATTTCCCCATCTTCCCCATTATAAAAACATGTCTTTTTGCTCTGCGGAAGAAGCAACCGAAATCAATGTCGATCTCGTTTTTCTTTGCCTGCCGGCAGGGGAATCGGTAAAATGGGCGAAAATATTTTCCGGGAAAAAAACCAAAGTCGTGGACCTGGGGGCGGATTTTCGTTTTAGTGATCCGAAAATATACCAAAGATGGTACAACATGCCGCATGCCGATCCATCGCTTTTGCAAAAAGCGGTTTACGGATTGCCCGAATGGCATCGCGATGAAATCAAAAGCGCGGACATTGTCGGCAATCCCGGCTGCTACCCGACAAGCGTGCTGCTGGCTGTAATTCCGTTTCTCCGCGCCGGACTAGTGGATGATTCGCCGATCATTGTCGATGCCAAATCCGGCGTTTCCGGGGCCGGGAAAACGCCCTCGAAGACGGCACATTACGTGGAAGCGAATGAAAATATCGGCCCGTACAAAGTCGGTCGCGTGCACCGCCATGTTGGTGAAATGGAAAAGGAATTAAACCTGTATGCGGGCGCAGAACAACAGGTTGTTTTTAGTCCGCATTTAACGCCCATGACAAGAGGAATCCTGTCGAGCATATATTTCAGGCTTTCACAAAAGACGGACAAAAACGAATTGCTGGAGATTCTAAATCAGGCGTACGCCGATGAACCCTTTGTGCACGTATTAAACGACAGATTGCCGGCGACCAGGATGTGCCTGCAAACAAACTATTGTTTTCTTGGCCTGGAAACGGTTGCCGACACGGACAATGTTGTTCTTTTTTCCGCCATCGACAACCTGGGAAAAGGCGCCAGCACACAAGCAGTGCAGAACATGAATTTGATGCTCGGATTGCCGGAGACCATGGGGTTAGGCGCATGAAAAGAAGAATGTTGCTAAAAATCGGCGGCGCGGCATTTGAGGGAAACGCGGAGATTGCTCATCTTGCGCAAGCGATAAAAATGATCAGCGATATAGAATTTATCATTGTCCATGGCGGTGGCGGCGAAATTTCGCAAGCTCTCAAACAAGCAAACCGCGGTACAAAGTTTATCGACGGCATCCGCGTTACTGATGAAGAAGACATGCAAATTGTCGAACACGTTCTCTCCGAAAAAGTAAATGAACGCATCGCTTCGGCGCTGCATGAAAACGGCATTGCCGCGCAGCGACTGTCCGGCAAAACCGACAGCCTGCTTGTTGTGGAACCTCTTCGTCGCAACGGGCACGAGTATGGTTTCGTCGGAACAGTAACGCAAGTCAATCCGCAGGCGATTTTTTCATCTTTAAGAGAAAGCAAAGTACCGGTGGTTTCCCCTGTTTCCGCGGATGAGGATGGACATAGCTTTAATGTCAATGCCGACAGTGCTGCGGCGGCCCTGGCGGCCGGTGCAAAGTGTACCGACCTCGTCTATTTCACCAACGTGCCCGGGGTAAAAATCGGTGAAGATCCACAAGCGGCTCTAAGCATTTCCGAGGCAAAAAGGCTGATCGCGGCAGGGATCATCACCGGCGGAATGATTGCCAAAATGGAATCGATCTTTGACGTGCTCGATCATGGTGTGGAACGCGTATACATTCTGCAATGGCAGAATGAGGATACACTGGCCGCTCTTATTAAAAACAATTCTATTAACGGCACAATCATAAAACGTTGAGATTTGAAAATGAATGCAAAAGAAATTATTGAAACGGAGAAACAGGTTATCCTGGGCACGTACTCCCGCCCTGACTTTGTCATCACCCACGGCGATGGCGTTTATCTTTACGACAGTGAAGGCAAACGCTATCTTGATTTCATCGCCGGGATTTCCGTCAACGCCCTGGGACACGGGGATGAACAAACGCTGCATGTTTTAGACGAACAGGCAAAGCAGCTCTGGCATTGTTCGAATCTTTATTATACCGAGCCGCAGGTTCGATTGGCTAAATTGTTGGTGGAAAACACTTTTGCGAACAAGGTCTTTTTCGGCAACAGCGGCGCCGAAGCCATAGAAGGCGCGATAAAATTTGCACGGAAATGGGCTGCCGGAACAAAAGGAGAAAATAGTTTTGAGATCATCGCATTTCAAAATTCTTTTCATGGTCGTACCATGGGTTCTCT
>JAACEJ010000750.1 GCA_011682565.1 Actinomycetota bacterium
CGTACTCTATTTTGAAAACAACAGCCTGGCAAAAAGGGATGAAATGGAGCCGCTGCGGAAAGGGCTGGCGGACATGTTTATTACCGAGTTTTCAAAAATTAATCAATTTAAGGTGGTTGAAAGAAGTCGTCTGGAACAACTGATTCAGGAAATGCAACTTGGACAATCCGGGATGCTCGATTCGAAAACTGCACAACAAGTGGGAAAACTTTTGGGCGCGCAAAACCTGGTTTTCGGGTCATACATGAATCTGTCTAACGGCAAGATGCGCATTGACATAAGAATTGTTGAAGTGGAAACAGGATTGACCATTAAAGCAGAAGAGGCTACGGGGAAGGCAAAAGATCTATATAAACTGGTTTCAAAACTGGTCGTAAAGATAATTAAGAATCTTGATGTTCGGGTTTCAAAGGCGGATGTCATGCGCCTTGCCCGGGTTGAAAATAAATCCTTTGATGCGGCATTATATTATGCAAAAGGCCTGGAATATGAAGATGCCGGGGATGTTGCCAATGCAAAAAAAATGTACTCCAAAGCATTAAAAAAAAACAAAAATTTTAATAAAGCAAAGCAGCGCCTGCAGGCATTGTCCCGATAATTATTTTTCCGCAAAACGAGTAATTTTAAGTACCTGCATGTTAGATTGGCATTTAAAACTGCAACGATTTGATTTTTTTGTTGGACATCGTTTTGAGGTGCATCTATGAACAAGCTTAATATCTTTAATCTCGGGATAAAACCCTTCCTGGTTTTGTATCTGTTACTCTTTTCGGGTTGTGCAACAACATATTACGAGAAGGGCCATGCAGATCTCGAAGAACAACATTACAGAGACGCGATCAGGAATTTAAAATATGCCATAGTCGAAAATATTTACGATGTTCAAGCTATCCGTGATTTTGGCGTTGCAATTTATTACAAGAGAAAACTAAGCCTCGCGACACGGTTTTTACGTCTTGCCCAGACACGCTTGCCTGATGATCCACTCATTTTCTATTATCTCGGCCTCATCTACGAAGAAACCGGTCAGTTCAGCCGGGCGATTCGCATGTATAGCAGATACGTTGATGTCAGCCCATTAAATCCGTTGCGGGATGAAATTGAAGGGCGGCTGTATGTTTTGTTGAATCGTAAGATTGAAACGGATACGCAATTGACGCTGGTGCAGGAAAAATCACTGAATGTGATTTCAATTCCTGATAATTCCATTGCAGTTACCTACTTTGCAAATATGAGCGGCAACGGCGAGTTGAACATATTGAGCAAGGGACTAACGGACATGCTCATCACCGATCTTTCGCAGGTGGATAGTTTTCATGTTGTAGAACGGGCGCGTTTACAACATTTGATGGAAGAATTAGGGCTGACTCAAACAGGTTTGACCGGGCAGCAAAATGTTCCGCGAATGGCAAAACTTTTGGGAGCTTCACATATCGTTACCGGCACGTTGATCGATCTTGGTGATCAATACCTTCGCGTCGATGCAAATATTTCAGATGCCAAAACCGGTAAACACCGGGAAATGAGAAAGCTGACAGGATCGCTTGAGGATATTTTAAAAATAGAAAAAAATATTGCTTTTAGCATAATTGATCTGTATGGAATAAAGCTGACAAAACAGGAGCAGAAAGCCATTGAAAGAATGCCGACAACAAACATTATGGCGTTTATGGCTTATTGCCGCGGTTTGAATTATGAAGACCAGCGACAGTGGCAAAAAGCAAAAACCGAGTATAACACCGCAATCAAACTTGATCCGAATTTTATAGATGCGCACATCGGTTTGGTCAAGGTGACAGCGTCTGCAAAGTTTAAATCAGTGCCGCAAAAGCTACGATTGCGCAAATCGTTAAAAAAGGCAAAGGAAAGGATTTCAAAAAAGCTGACCGCCGACGCATGGCCGAAAAGAGAAATCAAAATGTTTTCCCCGCCAAAGCCCGCTATCATCCGTTTTCAGCATCGATGAGGTTACCCGATTCGGGAGGGCGGCTCTTTCGCACTGCAACGCATGTTAATCCCGGATTTGTTCCAAGCATCGAATCCCGGGAACCAACGACGGACGAAAATTCTTCCACTTTTGGGACTTCAGCCCCTATCAAAGTAAGAATTCCAGTGCCAACATCTCCCTGATTTTTCTGTCAGCGCTAACGCGGCAAAGCTGCAAAAATGATTTTAACCAAGCATAAATTTGTGATGAATCGAAAATATGACATTTTGATTATCATTTTTCTTTTATTTTTCTCCTTGAAAAATGAAAGACTTTTGAGTCAAACCGGTAGTTTTCGTCTGGCACAAAAGATCACAAGCAATCTGAACTCCGGCATACAATATTGGCGTGCCGGCAATGATCAGGCTTACCAGGTCGCAATTCCTATTACATTCATATATCCCGTTTCCGACCGTCTCCGCTTGGATATTTCAAATTCCCCGTCTTTCAGTGGAATTAAGGCTGCACAAAGCTCCCAATTGAATGGTTTGTCCGATACACGTCTGCGTGGCTCGTACGTTCTTGGGGAGGATGCTTTCATGTTCACTTTTGGCGTGAATTTACCAAGCGGAAAAAATTTGCTTTCTGCTGAAGAATTGACAGTAGCAAATGTACTTTCTATTCATGCGTTAAATTTTCAGACGCCGCTGCTCGGGCAGGGACTGGATGCGAGTGCCGGTTTTATTATGGCCAGACCTTTGGGCGGTTTTGTTTTGGGTCTGGGTGCAGGATACCTGATGCGCGGCAAGTTCAAACCTTTTGCCGATTTCGATTTAAAATATAATCCCGGAGATGAAGTTTCTTTTTCTCTTGGCGCGGATCGCCCGTTAAATCGGCAGGATAAATTAATGCTCGATATGAGCTACACGATTTACACCGAAGACACCAGCAACGACACCAAGGTTTACCAGGCCGGCAACAAGTTTACCATTCAGGCCATGGCATATTTCCCCGGTGATGTGTGGACATTCATAGCAAGTATGCTTGACAGATACAGAGCGAAAAACAAGATCGGAACGGATAATCTTACGCCAGAGCGGTTAAACAGCAATGGCAACGAGTTTGAACTTACCGGAATGGTCATTCTTGCATTAAATCGACGGACGAGCCTTGGCGGCGTTGTTGAAGGCAAGTTTTATTCCAATAATGCGTATGGTTTTGGCGGTGCAAATGTTGGCGGCATCGGCATCAGCTATGGTTTAAAGCTCTCTCACAGGATTCAACTGGATGCCGGTTTCAGGTATTACATGGGAGTTTATAAAACCAGCCTAAAGAATGTTAATCTGCTTGGAATAAAATTATTGACGGGACTGAAAATTTATTTTTAGAAAAACGAAATGATGAATTATCTGCAAAAAATATTCT
>JAACEJ010000251.1 GCA_011682565.1 Actinomycetota bacterium
ACACCAAGTCGCGGTTGGGATTTCAGTTGTGCCTGGTTTTATTCATATTATAATGCCGTGGGGATGGAGTTCTCCTATAAAAACGGCGCTGCAAAAGAAGTGTTCGTTTCTACATACAAGAGCTATCCTGTCAAGCCTGGAATACACTATTCTGTTATTGTAGAATCCTGGCCGGAATTTGATGAATCGGGAAAGCGCAAATTATGGCGGCAAAGGATGAAATGGCATAAAAAAGGCGATAACGAAAAAAGTAAATGGATAGAGCTGACGGATATCGAAGGAGCGCCGCTTCCTTCGGATGAGTATGCCGTGGCGCTTGTTTGTCATCGAAGTAACGTAGAATTTGGACCTGTCAAAGTAACGGCCATTGATGGTCCTGCTGATGTGTGAGTAACTCGTAAAAAGTCCGAGTGTATAAAAAGGAAAAAAAAGATGTCGATAGTAAAAAATGTTTTTTCCGCTTTTGGATTGTTCGTCTTGATGTTATTTCTGTCATGCAACATTGGCAGGAATGATAAGAATGCAAAGGTGCTTTCGACCATCTCATTTCGCCATAAAATCATCGACGCGAATCCTCCGTCCGGCAACGGATGTTGCCTGGATGTTCTTTCCATCGGTGATATTGACGGAGACGGTAAACCGGATGTAATGGTCGGTTCTGAAGGCGCAAGCGGAATGGTATGGTATCATTATCCCTCCTGGAAAAAATACCATATTGCCGACGGTGATTTTACTACAGACGGCGAGATTGCAGATATGGACGGCGATAATGACGGGGACATTGTTATCAGTTGCATATCGAGAGACCAAATAGAGTGGTGGGAAAATACCGGCACACCTTTTGACGATCAATCGTGGATTCGCCACGTCATCGGCAAAAAGTTTAGCCACGATCTTGCTGTCGGCGATATTGATAATGACGGTAAAACGGATGTTGTCGTTTTTAAAAAAGGTGCTCAGCGACAGCTTGCCTGGTTTAAAGCGCCTGAGGAAAAAAATGCCGGATGGACACATATTGAAATTGGAACGCCGGCAGGGGAAGGGCTTGATTTGGGCGACATTGACGGGGACGGCGACCTCGATATTGCCGGAGGCCGAAACTGGTATGAAAATGTCAGTGGAGACGGCTCCACCTGGAATGAACACATCATTACCGACAAATGGGGGCTGGATTGTCGCGACATCATTGCGGATATAAATGGCGATGGAAAACCCGATATTGTTCTCAGTCATTCCGAAGGTAAGGGAAGAGTTTCCTGGTTTGAAAATCCATCATGGACGGAACATCCCATTGAAGCGGCAGAAATGGAAGGTGTACACAGCCTCGAGGTCGGCGATTTTAATTTAGACGGACAGCCTGATATTTTTTGCGGTCAGATGCACACTTCTGCAACTCGTCAGGTCGTAGTATATGAAAACCTCGGAGCCGGATTATCCTGGAAAAAGCTGATCCTTGCGAACACGGGAACGCACAATGCCCGCATCGGAGATATTGGCGCGGACGGCGATTTGGATATTGTCGGCAAAAATTACGATGGACCCAAAAAAGTTGAAATGTGGGAAAATGTTACACCAAAACATATCTCGTTATCGAAAAATAAATGGACTGTTGTTCAAATCGACAGTAAAAGGAAAGCGCAGGCTTTTGGCCTGGCCATGGGGGACATAACCGGTGATGGGTTTAAAGATATCGTGTCCGGGGAATATTTCTATCGAAATCCGGGAGGAGATATGACGAAACACTGGAAAAGAGTAACTCTTCCCGAAAGAACGGACGCCATGTTGATTTTAAATGTTGATGATGATCAATTTGTCGATGTTATTGCGCAGCGTTTGCCGGACATTTTTTGGCTGGAACCGCAGGATACTTGCGGCGAAAAATGGAAAGCGCTTCGAGTTGCCGGGATGCCGGCCACGAGCCACGGAAATGGTCAGGGATACGTGCTGGCGCAAATTGAACCGGGAGGTAAACCGGAAATTCTTTTTTCCGGCGGCAAACAGGATCGGGAAATTTATTATTTTGAAATTCCTTCACATCCTGAAAAGGGAAATTGGCCTCGAACTCTTGTCACAAATGAATCCACTGATGAAGGAATCGGAACCGGTGATATTGATGGCGACGGCGATATTGATATTGCCGCAGGGGATATGTATACCGGAGGGAAAAAAGTGGCCTGGTGGGAAAATCCCGGCAATGGAACTTCCGGGTGGTTAAAGCACGATGTGGGCGTTATTGAAGGCACTTTTCCTGATCGTTTTTATCTCGCCGATATAAATGGAGATGATCGTCTCGATATGGTCGTCAGCGAAGAAAACGGCGAGGCGAACGGCGCCCATGTTTACTGGTTCGAACAGCCGCAAAACCCGGAAGCAAAGGCTTGGCCGCGGCACACAATTGTTGTTCAGGCATCGACCAACAGCATGGATGTTGCGGATATGGATGATGACGGTGATATGGATATCATTACCGGTGAGCATCGTGGCCAAAAGCGCATTTGCATTTTCGAAAATGACGGAAACGGTACTTTCATTTGCCATGTCGTTGATCACGGCAAAGAAAGTCATTTAGGTGTTCGTGTTGCGGACCTTGACGGCGACGGCGACAAGGAAATCGTGAGTATTGCGTGGGATGATTTCAAGTCGCTTTATTTATGGCGAAACGATGCCTTGGGCACCTATTATCCGTTGCAATCCGAATGAGAAAACACGATGAATTCGATTCCTAAACTTAGTGTCGGCATTCCTGTGTATAACGGGGAAGAATTTCTTGAACTCGCCCTTGACAGCATTCTCGATCAAACTTTTACTGATTTTGAAGTTGTTATTTCGGATAACGCATCCACGGACAGAACCGAAGAAATCTGCCGGTCGTTTATTGCAAAAGATGATCGCATCAGGTATTTCCGCAATGAAGAAAACCTCGGCGCTTCCCGCAACTATAATCGGGTTTTTGAATTATCACGAGGAGAATACTTTAAATGGGCTGCTGTAGATGATTTATGCGCTCCCGATTATTTCTTAAGGTGTGTGCACATTTTGGATAGTCGTCCTGATGTTGTGGTCTGTTATCCACGAACTAAAATTATTGATCAGCACGGCCAGGTACTGGAAGAGTATGATGATGGTTTGAATTTGCAATCGGACAGCGCCTTTGAACGATTCCGACAATTTGTGCGAACGGCACGGGAATGCAACGCAGTGTTTGGCGTCATTCGTTCTTCCGTTTTGCAACGTACAAGATTGATTGAGAATTATAACGGTTCGGACATAATTCTTCTTGCAGAATTGAGTCTTTATGGTAAATTCTACGAATTAGCGGATTACCTGTTTTTTCGTCGAACGCACCCGCAATGTTCAAGCAATTTGCAAACTCCTGAAGAGACTCTGGTGTGGTTCGACCCTGCACAAAAGGGCAAGTTTCATTTCCGAACCTGGAAACATTCGCGTGGATATTTTTCATCTATCAGGAAAGCGCCGCTCTCAACAAAGGAGAAAATGCGTCTTTTTGTCGAATCACTTCGCTACATGTACTGGAAAAAATCAGATTTGTCCGCTGAGATAAAACAAATTTTTGCTTTTAACAGAAAAACGGGACATCTGCAATGATAAATGTTTTGGGAATTTCTGCTTTTTATCATGATTCCGCGGCTTGCCTGGTCCGGGACGGGGATATTATTGCCGCAGCGCAGGAAGAAAGATTTACGCGCAAGAAGCATGATGCAGGATTTCCACAGAATGCCATAGAATATTGTTTGCGGGAAGGGGGGATTTTAGCAGAGAATATCGACTATTTAACTTTTTATGATAAGCCCTGGCTAAAATTCGAGCGCATCCTGGAAACATATCTTGCTTATGCCCCGTCAGGTTTGCCGTCTTTTATCCGGTCGATGCCTTTGTGGATTAAAGAAAAATTGTGGATAGGCGACCTCCTTGAGAAAAAGACAGGCTATAAAGGACAGATTTATTACCCGGAACATCATCAATCTCATGCTGCATCCGCATTTTTCCCCTCCCCGTTTGAGCGAGCTGCTATCCTGACGATAGATGGTGTTGGCGAATGGGCGACGGCTTCCTGGGGTGTTGGTCATGCAAATAAAATTAAAATTCATTCAGAGCTTCGATTTCCCCACAGCTTGGGACTTTTGTACAGCGCTTTTACTTATTATACCGGATTTAAAGTCAATTCCGGTGAATACAAAGTAATGGGACTAGCGCCGTATGGACAACCCCAATATGCTCAGCTTATCCTGGACGAATTAATGGACTTGCGAGAGGATGGTTCATTTCGGCTGAATATGAAGTATTTTAATTACTGTCAGGGGTTAACCATGACGTCGAAAGCTTTTAATAAACTTTTCGGCGGACCGCCGCGAAAACCCGAGTCGAAATTGACGCAAAAGGATATGGATTTGGCCAGATCGGTGCAGGATGTAACCGAAGAGGTTATGCTGCGCATGGCAAAGCATGTAAAGCACAAAACCGGTGAGAAGAATCTTTGTCTGGCCGGCGGTGTGGCGCTCAATTGCGTTGCCAACGGAAAAATACTGCGGGAAAATATCTTTGACAATATATGGATTCAACCTGCGGCAGGCGATGCCGGCGGCGCCCTGGGAGCTGCACTTTTCGTATGGCATCAGGTGCTCGACAATGACAGGACCGTGGCGCAAAATGCCGGCGACAGTATGCGCGGCTCGTATCTGGGCCCTCGATACGGCAATAAAGATATTGAAAGCTGGTTACAGGATGAACAAATTCCATACAGGAAATTAAACAACGATGAACTGGCGCAACATGTCGCACAATATATTGAAGAAGAAAAAGTCATTGGCTGGTTTTCCGGTCGAATGGAATTTGGCCCGCGCGCGCTCGGCAGCAGAAGTATTATTGGCGATGCCCGCAGTGAAAAGATGCAATCCGTGATGAATCTGAAAATAAAATACCGCGAGTCCTTTCGTCCGTTTGCGCCTGCCTGCCTGGCTGAGGATGTTGCCAAATATTTTAATATCGACATTGCCTCACCTTATATGCTCCTCGTCGCTCCGGTTAAAAATTCCCGAAGAAAAAAGTTGACCCTTGAGCAAGAGGCTTTTTTCGGCATAGATAAATTAAATGTTCCGCGCAGTGATATTCCTGCAGTAACACATGTTGATTTTTCTGCCCGCGTTCAAACTGTTGACGGTATTGAGAATGAAGGGTTTTACAGGCTTTTAAGAGAATTCAAAAAACGAACCGGTTACGGGATTGTTATTAATACATCGTTTAATGTTCGCGGAGAACCCATTGTCGAATCTCCGCAGGATGCTTATAAATGCTTCATGCGTACAGAAATGGATGTGTTGGTTCTTGAAAATTGCGTCTTGCTTAAAGAAGAGCAAAAGCCGCTGAACGATGATGAAAATTGGCGGGATATTTACCAGGCTGATTAAAGGAGTTATTTTTAATGATGCATGTTTCAGAGAATAAAAAAGATCTTCGCAAGTTTGGAATTGTAATGACTGTGGCGTTTGGAATATTATCGACACTTCTGTATTTCAAGGGACGTCCTGCAGCACCGTTCCTTGCAGGGATTGCATTGTTTTTCCTCGTGTTCGGACTTTTACTACCCTTTGTGCTTGCACCGATCCATAAAGTGTGGATGAAATTCGCCGAAATACTTTCCTGGATTATGAACCGGGTTGTGCTTACTCTGGCTTTTTTCATTATTATTACACCAATCGGGCTAGTAATGCGCTTGCTGGGCAAAGACCTTTTAAACAAAAAGTTTGATCCCAATTTACCAACCTATTGGCAGTCGGTAGAATTGGACGGGCCGTATACGCGGCCGGACAAGCCTTTCTGATATTCCGCGGCAAACAAATATGCTCTCATATTATAGTTCCAAATTTCCGAAAATGCTCAAACTTTGTCTTTTTGTCATTGTTTTGATTTTGCTTTTAACTTTATTTCCTTTTGATTTTTACAGGCAGACGGATTTTCATTCTTTTCCCGACTTTTGGAATAAATTGACGGATGTGCGATCAAGTTCTTTACAGGATTTTA
>JAACEJ010000252.1 GCA_011682565.1 Actinomycetota bacterium
AACGGCCAGAAACAACGGTTCTTTTTACACGCGGCGAAGGAAAAGTATCGAGCGTTTCGACTGCAAATAATATCGTTGGGGATCGCGCAATTTCTAATCCTGTAAAAGCCAAGGTTTCGGATACAAAATCTGAACATTCTCAAACGAAAGAGAAAGCCAAAGCCGCAGGAACTGTGATTCCGAATAAGAAAACTTTCGGCGAACGGCCAGAAACAACGGCTCTCTTTTCACGCGGCAAAGAAAAAGTATCGGGCGTTTCGACCGCAAAAAATATCGTTGAGGATCGCGCAGTTTCTGATCGCGTAAAAGCCGGTGTTTCGGATGCAAAAGCTGAACATTCTCAAACAAAAGAGCATGTCGGTACGTCGGCGAATTTTCATGCTGTTGAAAAAGATCAGGTGAGTGCCAAAGCCGCAGAATCTGTGATTCCGAATAAAAGAACTTTTCATGTAAAGCCCGTTACAATTGAAAATAAGGCCATGCGCGAAAAACCGACTGTTCAGGCCAATCCTGTTGACCGGGTTAAAACTTTTGTTCCACAAGGTAATTCTGACGGAAATGTGATACAGACGCATGAACGTACAAGTCATGCAATTTTGAAGGCACATTTGCAAGGCGTTATTCGGCGGAGATGGGCTTTAAACAATACGGCAAATTCTCTCAATGGAATATCCGCTGCGACGAAGAACAGCAGTAATGCTCTAGTCGATGCGTCGAACCCTGCGTCCCATTATTCGCAGCAGTCAATGCAAAGTAAAAAGGATGGATCGCAGAATCCGGGAACTTTACTTGACAAAACAATTCTTGCCAGGTTTGGAAAACATGCTGATAGTGCCCAGCCTTCGATTTCGTTATTTGATGGTTTTGGCGCAGGGCAAAAAATCACAGCAAATCCTGTCAATTCGATTATGCAAAATACATCGACACCGGCAACTGTTTCTGTCCTCAGTTACTGGATTGCCGACGGTGCAAAACTAATGATTTCCCGCAAAGAGTCTTTTTTAAGCGTCAAGGCCGAGTCTGATGAATTAGGAAAGCTTGTCATTCAGATGGGACATGAGAATAAAAAATTTGGTATTACCATCCATGTTCAGTCAGAGCAGTCGAAAATGCTGTTAGAGAATTCTTTGCCCGAACTTAAACAGCAATTGGCGCAAAAAGATATGCTTTTATCTGACATTCGTATTTTGATTAATGATAAACCGGAACGTCGTTTTTCCGGTGGTTCCAGGTCTAATGATAAAAAATGGCAGGAATCAAGAAAAAGGAAAACAGACTCCAAAGTGAGTCAATTAAATGATAAAATGGCAATGGATATAAGACGAATTGAATCGCGTTGGTCGACGTATCATGCTGTTGCATAAATGATGGAGTGTAGAGTATGCAAGTTTCAAGTGTTGATAATAGTTCTGCTGCAAGTGCATTGTCCAGTGCACCTGCGAATCAGGACCTCGATAAGGATGCATTTTTGCAATTGTTGGTAACACAGCTTAAAAACCAGGATCCGCTTAGCCCCATGGACAATACCGCGTTTGTAGCGCAATTAGCTCAATTCAGTTCTCTTGAACAACTATCCAACATGAATAGTAGTTTGCAGAGCAGTGCGCTTGTAACGCAATCCATGAACAATTCAGTCATGGCCGGATTGATCGGAAAGAATATCCGCGCCACCGACAATACCCTGAATCTGGAGGCGGGAAGTCCTGCCGGTTTCGCGTATCAACTTAAACAAGGTGCGAATGTACAAGTGGAAGTTTATTCCAGTACCGGTGAGCGCATAAGAAAAATAAATTTTGGCTTGCAAGCAGAGGGGGTACACAATGGTGTGTGGGATGGAAAAAACAATTCGGGACAGGACATGCCGGCAGGGAAATATTATTTTAGTATTTCCGCATCGGATGCGGAGGGTAATTCTATACCAACAAGTCCGATAGTTGAAGGGAAAGTCACAGGCATACGTTTTGTCGATGGCAAAACATATATTATGCTTGGAAATACCGAAATAGATCCGACAAACATAATTGATATATCTGAAACGAGCGGCATATAAAATAATTGAGAGGAGGTGAGTTTCTTGGCAGAGAGTAGTGCAAGCGTTCACGGTATTAGGAGACTGACAAGTGCAGAGCGTTTGAAACGTACACATTCGCCTGCCGAATTGAAGCAAAAAGTTAGTTTTGAAAAAATACTCGAAAGTAAAAAATCGGAACTGACAGAGATTAAGTTTTCGCAACATGCGCAAAACAGGCTGCGTGAGAGGAATATCACGATGAGTTCGAACGATTATATGCGCCTGAGAAATGCAATACACAAGATCTCGCAAAAAGGCGGGCGTGAGTCACTTGTTTTGATGGACAACCAGGCGTTTCTTGTGAGCGCGGAAAACAGTACCGTGATCACTGCGATCGACGGTTCAAACATGCGCGAGAATGTTTTCACCAATATTGACAGTGCAATAATTATTTAATGAACGGGCTGGACCCTGTTGGGAAGCCCAGGGCTGCCGACTGATTGACGCAGCACCGGAATACAAAAACAAGGAGAAAGAACTATGTTACGATCATTATTTTCCGGGGTCTCTGGATTAAGAAATCATCAAATTCAGATGGATGTAATAGGAAACAATATCGCAAACGTTAACACTATTGGTTTTAAAGCAGGCAGGGTGACATTTCAGGAAAGTCTGTCCCAGGCCCTGCAAAACGGTCGCAAACCCAGTGGCAACATGGGTGGCACTAACCCGATGAATGTTGGACTTGGAGTGACAGTCGCAAGCATAGATCATTTGTTTACACAGGGAAATCTGGAAAGAACCGGCAATCCCCTGGATTTGGCGATTCAGGGAAATGCATTTTTTGTACTCAATGATGGAAACAATGATTATTTCACCCGTGCCGGGAATTTTCAAATTGATGCCACCGGCAATCTTGTTTTCGGTAATAGCGGTTATCATGTTCAGGGAAGAATGGCTGATTCAAACGGCGAAATATCTTCTGCCGCCCAGGTTCAGGATGTTCGTTTGCCTTTTGGACAGAAAGTAGCAGCAAAAGCAACTACACTTGTTAATTTTTCGGGAAATCTCAATTTCGACACTTTTCAAAGAGCGCAAACTTTATCATCGTCTTATGCAACAAACGCAAAAGTTGTTGGTGGTGCTTTGACGGCACCGTTGGATTTAACAACAGCGAATGAACTGACTGTGACTATCGACGATGATGGCGGCAGCACCATAAGTGAGACCCTTACGCTCGATCCGACAACATACAGTACAGTGAGTGCGGTTGTTGCGGCCATTAATCAACAAATTCAGAGCAATCGTGCTTTGAACGGTGAAGTTATCGCTGAGGTCGTAAATGACGGAGGAAACGAAAAAGTCTCTATTCATACAACCGATAAAGGAGGTTCCACAACGACTCTGGCGCTCTCCGGTTCTGCCACGACCCCTCTTAGTTTAAGTACATCCGTGGTAACAGGAACAGTCGCTACAACGGCACTTAAAGACCTTGGCTTTATCAGCGAGAATTTGAGTGCAGGTGATGAAATTCGTATCAACGGTACCAATCACAATAGTGAGAGTATAAGTGGGACATACATCTATACAGATGGTGATACTGTTCAGGATCTTTTGGATAAAATGAAAGACATTTTTAGTGACGCCTCTGTTTCGCTGGCCAAGGATGGTACTCTAAAAATTGAGGATGCGATGGCCGGAGCTTCCAAAACAACCGTCAGTATGACTTTTTTTGATAAAGAAACATCTACAATTGCTATTATGCCGACATTTGACATCACCGCTGAAGGTAGAGATGCCGGCGAACATGAATCGAGTATTTCCGCTTATGATAGTAAGGGCGCCACTCATACTGTAACACTCAAATTTACGAATAATTCGACAGCGGATGAGCCGGATTTGTGGCGCTGGGAAGCAATTATCGATAACGGCGAAATTGTGCCGGACAGCGGTAACCGCGGTGTGGCCAAGTTTAATCCGAATGGAAGTCTCGCATATTTTCAGTCCGAAGATGGACTGCCGCTTACATTTGAACCCGGCAATGGTGCAACAACAATGAGCATCACTGTCGGTGCCGGAAAGGCAAATTCATTCAGCGGTCTTACCCAATTGGAAAATCCTACGACCGCCGTTGTGACTGAACAGGATGGGTATGGTCTGGGTGATCTTTACGATATTTCTTTTGATACAACAGGAAAAGTAACCGGACATTTTACTAATGGTGTAAGTCAGGTACTTGCCCAAGTGGCATTAGCAACTTTTTCAAATGAGGCCGGCCTGGCAGATGTGGGCGAGAATATGTTTACTGTTGGGGATAACAGCGGAATGGCGATTAAAGGATGGGCCGGTACAACGGTGCATGCCGATATTGCCGCTGGACACTTGGAGATGTCTAACGTTGATCTTGCCCAGGAATTCACAAACATGATCGTCGCACAGCGTGGTTTTCAGGCAAATGCTCGTGTCATTACAACGAGCGATACTTTGCTTGAAGAAATTGTACGACTCAAGAGATAATCTGGACACATGGCGGGCGGCATGTACGTCGTCCGCCATGGTCTGAAGTTAAAATTGTAGAGCACATGAGTAAAGGTTAAATTCTTTCAGGGAGTGATTAATACAAAAAATGGATATTGCGAGCTTAATTGGAATTATATCTGGTATAGGCCTCATTGGGTTTACAATAATGTCGCGAAGCGGATGGCAGTTCTTTTTCAGCCTGAATTCATTTTTCATTGTTGCGGGAGGAACTATGGCGGCCATTTTAATCAATTATCCACTCAAAGATGTTTTGAGTGTTTTTAAAATAGCCAGTAAGGTTTTTATGCACAAAGCAACTCCCATTCATGAGACCGTAGAATATTGGAATAAAACAGCGCAAAAAGCTCGTCAGAATGGTTTGCTGGAGTTGGAAAATGAAATTGAAGGTGCAGATGAATTTACCAAAAAGAGCATTCAACTTTTGGTGGATCAGGTGGACAGTGAAATTATGAACGATATTCTTACTACGGAAATAATTTACATCCAGGAACGGCATAATCTGGGGCAAAAAATCTTCACCTCATTGGGAAATTATGCACCGGCATTTGGAATGGTAGGAACCCTGATTGGCCTGATCCAGATGTTGCAGCAATTAAACGACCCCAGCCAAATCGGTTCGGGGATGGGCACCGCTCTTATTACAACGTTCTATGGAGCTGTGTTGGCAAACCTTGTCTTCCTTCCCATGGCAGGTAAGCTCAAGACTCGTTCAAAGCAAGAAGTGCAGGAGAAAGAACTGATAGTTCTTGCCATCAATTCCATTAAGGATGGAGACAATCCCCGGTTGATGAGAGAAAAATTGGTGACATTTTTGTCTCCAAAACTCCGTTCAGGAGACAAAACGGAAAATAAAAAATGAGTCGAAATTCAAGAAAAAGCTCGTGCAAAAATGATGAATGCGAGGAAATCGCTTCCTGGATTGTCAGCTATGGCGATTTGATGACACTATTGCTTACATTTTTTATTCTGATTACTTCGTTTTCAACCATGGAACTAATAAAGTTTCGAAAGTTCATGGGAGCAATGCGCGGCGCAACGGGCGCTCTGTTAGAGCAAAACGGTTCGAGCGTTGTGCCAACCCATGTAACGCCATTTGGTTCGCCGGTGATGGTCCACGATGTTATGATGACAAGTGATGCTTTTAACAAACTAATAATTGAAGCTGATAAACACAATGGGAGCGGAAATGGGATCGCAATTGAACGATTAAAGGATGGCATTCGTTTCAGAATTTCCAGTCCCTTCTTGTTCGAGTCCGGGCAGGCAATACTAAAGCCCAGGGCTTTTCACCTTCTTGATTTAATGGCTTTCATTATCAAAAGAACAAGCTGTAGCGTTATAATTGAAGGGCATACGGACGATGTCCCGATCCATACTGTTCGATTTCCTTCTAATTGGGAGCTTTCCACAGTCAGGGCCCTGAGTGTGCTCAAGTATTTTGCAAATGTATGCGATGTTGATCCGCGAAAACTTGTTGCCATTGGGAG
>JAACEJ010000253.1 GCA_011682565.1 Actinomycetota bacterium
AGTTCTCTTATACCCTTCTCGGATTTTCTCCAGCGGAGATCGGGTTTCTTTCTTATAACGCCGAGGCCGGAGCACGGTGCATCCAAAAGTACTTTATCCGCTGATCTGGCAGGAAAATGTTTTGCATCCGCTGCGACGAGCTGCACAGAGTGAATTCCCAAGCGCATTTTCGTCTTTTTTAAAAGATCGATGCGGGAAACATTTATATCGCCTGAAATGATTTTTACGCTGTCGTCCGCAAGTTCGGCCGTATGAAAACTTTTTCCTCCAGGCGCAGCGCATAAATCAAAAATGACATCATCCGGCCTGGGGTCGAGCAGTAACCCCGGCAAGCCGGCACTCTCGTCCTGGATTGTCATCAATCCTGCATCCAAAAGCTCTGTTTGTAAATCAAACGGCAATTTTATTAAAACATAAAAATTGTGTACAATTGATTTTTTGTATTCGATTTTTCTTTGATGAAGCAAATCCTCGAATGCTTTTGCGTTCGTTCGCAGTGAATTGATCCGAACGGACAAAGACGGCGCTTCATTAAATGCATCACATAATTGCTGTGTTTCTTCAATGCCAATCTGGTTGATCCAGCGTTTTATCAGCCACTCCGGAAATGACTTGCGCAGTGCCAAAGATTTGACCGGATTCGAGTTCATAGTCGGATATTTTATTCCGGTCGGGTTTCGGATAAATGACCTCAAAACGCCGTTGACGACGCCCGCCCATTTTTGTCCCACGAACTTTTTTGCCAAAGTTACGCTCTCATTCACTGCGGCAAAGTTGGGAACGCGCGACATAAGACGAATTTGGTACAATCCAAGCCAGAGAATCCATCGCAATTGTTCTGGCACTTTGTTTTTAGTGCGCAAAAGTTGGTCGACAATCCAGTCAAGATTTTTCTTCCAGCGAATTGTCCCGCGAACCAGTTCGCTGAGAAATGCTTTGTCGCGATACGAAAGATTTGCGGAAAAAAGATGAGAAAGAACAATATCCGTATACGCTTTATCAGCCTCGATCCTTTGGATTGCTAAAAAGGCTAAAGCCCTGACAGATTGTTTTTCTGCTCTGGAATGTTTGTTCATTCACCTCCCAACATATCGCCGGTTTTAATACGATAGCCACGACTGAATTCCCCGGCTGACATTAATCTTTTCCCTTGCGGCTGTACCTGCAAAAGTGAGAGGACACCATTTCCTGTCTGCACATCGATGGGACCATTTTTGCGTACGTCTAAAATTTCACCCGGCCGACCGGCAGCGAAAATTGTTTCGGACTTTGTCCTCAATATTTTCAGGTAAAGGCCGTTAAAAAAAGTAAAACTTGCCGGCAGGGGAGACAAACCTCTGACCAGATTATGAATTTCCTGTGCACTTTTTGCCCAATCTATGCGGCACAACTCTTTGCTGATTTTAGGTGCTTGCGTCACTTTGCCCATCTGTTTTATAGGATGCAGGGAGCCCGATTCAATACCGTTGGCCGTTTCGAGCAATACTTTTGCACCAATGGCGGCCAGTCCGTCATGCAACTCGCCTGCTGTCATATCCGGAGAAATTTCAATTTTTCGTTGCAGTAATATTTCCCCGGTATCCACCTTTTTTTCAATAAAAAAAGTGGTCACACCGGTTTCTTTTTCACCATTAATAAGCGCCCAATTTATGGGAGCAGCACCGCGATATGCCGGCAATAAAGAGGCATGCAAATTGACAGTCCCTTTTGGGGGCATTAAAAAAATCTCTTCAGGCAAAATCCTGAATGCAACCACGAGAAACAAGTCCGCGGCAAACGCCCGCAAGCTGTTCAAGAATTCCGCGTCCCTGAACTTTTCCGGCTGCAAGACAGGAATTCCGTGTTCCAGTGCAAATAATTTGACGGGTGACGGCCGCAGCTTATTCCCCCGTCCGGCTGGTTTATCGGGAACCGTCACTACTGCTGCAACATCGTGATGACTTACAAGCAGTGTTTTTAAACAGGGGAGCGCGAAATCAGGTGTTCCCATAAAAATAATTTTCAAAAATATTTTCCGGATTTTATTTTTTTTGTTCAGAACCTGTCAGCGTTCTTGCGATAGATGAGCGTGTAATTTCAATTTTGACATTGTTATCAATTTTTAAAATCACAATACCTTCTTTTTCTTTAATACCGGCTATTGTACCGTAGATGCCGCCTGCTGTCACCACACGGTCACCCTTTTGCATAACTTCAAGCATTTTTCGGTGTTCTTTTTGCTTTTTCGCCTGGGGACGAAAAATGAGCAAGTACATAATGGCAAAAATAAGAATGATGGGCAGGAAAAACCCCATTGGATTTCCCTTTGCGTCTGAACTGCCAGAACTTGCCATTGCAATGATTGATAAAAATAAATTCACGATTTCCTCCTTTAATTTTATTAAATTACCGACTTTGTTTTGCTTAATACACTATTAAAATCGACTCACATCACCGGAATTATATTTTTCAAGAAATTCTTTTTTCCATTCACTAAATTTGCCTTGCAGTATCGCTTTCCGGGTCTTTTCCATTAATCGGATATAGAAATGCAAATTATGATAGGTGAGCAGTTTGAGAATTAAAAGCTCTTTTGCCTGGAAAAGATGCCGTAAATAGGCGCGCGAAAATGTACGGCAGGTGTAGCAATCGCATTCCTTGTCTAACGGAATGAACTGATTGCGATGCCTGGCATTCTTGATGCTGACAGGACCACAAGATGTAAAGACCGTTCCGTTTCTACCGTTTCTTGTCGGAAGAATGCAGTCAAACATGTCGATACCGCGTTCGATTCCTTCCAGCAAATCCTGAGGTTTTCCGACGCCCATTAAATAGCGCGGTTTATTTTCGGGCAATATCTCGGTGCATACCACTGTCATGTCATACATTGCCGGTTTCGGCTCACCAACGGAAAGTCCGCCTATGGCATAGCCGGGAAATTCCATTTCGACGAGGGCGTTTGCGCTCTCGCGACGAATATCGGTAAAAGTGCTTCCCTGTACGATGGCAAAGAGCGCCTGGTCGTAGCCGTGACGCGGTTGTGTTGCTTTGAATGTGTTGATGCTTTTTTTCGCCCATTCGATGGTTAATTTGTTTGAACGTTTGGCATAAGAATAATCGCACGGATAAGGTGCGCATTCATCCAGCACCATCATAATGTCCGAACCGAGGTTACGCTGAATCTCAACAACCTTCTCAGGACTGAAAAAATGTTTCGAGCCATCGACATGTGAACGAAACTTGAATCCGTCTGCCGTGATCTTGTTCAGTTCAGTGAGACTGAAAACCTGATAGCCGCCGCTGTCTGTTAGAATGGGGCGATGCCAAGCCATAAAGCGATGCAGGCCGCCGGCATTTTTCACTAACTCGTGGCCGGGGCGCAAATATAAATGATACGTATTGTTGAGAATAATTTGCGCTCCGAATTGTTCGAGTTCTTCGGGTGTAATCGTCTTAACAGTGGCCTGCGTACCAACCGGCATAAAGACCGGCGTGCGGATTTTGCCGTGTGCTGTTTGCAGGACGGCCGCCCGTGCCCTTGTCAGGTTGTCTTTGCGAACGATTCTGAATTCCACTGCTCAAACTTTCTCATAGGGCCATGGGTTCCATTGATTTGTCATTGCAGAACAATGTCCAATGCCTGTTGCGCGGTTGACGCCGGTAAAATTTGAATCTTACCTTTGTGTGAAAGATTTTTCGTATTCCCTCTGGGGATAACAGCACGCTTAAAACCCATCTTTTCCGCTTCGCTCAGTCTGCTGTCAATATGCGCAACAGAACGAATTTCGCCGCCGAGGCCAACTTCACCGAGAATAACCGATTCACCATCGAGTGAACGGTTGCGGACACTTGACGCAATGCAAGTAATAACGCCGAGATCGGCAGCCGTTTCATCGATGCGCATGCCGCCAACAGCATTGATAAAAACATCCATGGTTCCCATTCTGAAACCCAGCCTTTTTTCCAAAACAGCCAAAAGCATGTTTGCTCTTTTAACGTCGAATCCAATGGAACTGCGTTGCGGCAAACCATAATTTGACGTCGTGGCCAGGGCCTGGACTTCTACGAGAATGGGTCTTGTCCCTTCCATGCAGCAGATTACAGCAGAACCGCTTTCTCCGGCGCGGCGTTCGGCCAGAAAAACAGCCGAAGGATTGGGAACATCGCGGAGGCCATGCTCATTCATTTCAAACACGCCAATCTCCCGCGTCGATCCGAAACGATTTTTCACTGCGCGCAATATTCGATAAAAATGATCACGGTCTCCTTCAAAAAGCAAAAGCGCATCCACCATGTGCTCCAAAACTTTTGGCCCTGCGAGATAACCTTCCTTGGTCACGTGGCCGATAAGGAATACCGGAATTCCTTTGCTCTTTGCAATCTGAATAAGCTGTAAAGCACACTCGCGAACCTGTCCCACACTTCCCGGCGTACTGACGAGTTTGTTCGTATACATCGTTTGAATGGAATCAACAATCAACAAATTGGGCTGCAAACGTTCACTCTTTTCCAAAACGGAATCCAGATCGGTTTCGGCCATGATATAAAGATTTGCGGAAGAAAGAGATAATCGTTGCGCCCGCATTTTTACTTGTTGCACCGACTCTTCGCCGGTAATGTACAGAACCTTGAAATTGTTCGCGCTTAACCCGGCAGCTTCCTGCAGCAGCAGTGTGGATTTACCGATTCCCGGATCGCCGCCAACAAGAATGACTGATCCGGCGACAATACCTCCGCCCAGTACGCGATTGAATTCGCCGCTGATTGTGGGATGTCGTGATGTCTGATCTGTTTTTATGTCATCGAGAACAACAGCTTGTACATCGGAACCACGTCCCATTCGCGCATTGGTTGCAGAAGAAAGTGCGACTTTTTCTTCAACAAAAGTGTTCCATTCATTACAAGATGGGCACTTGCCCTGCCAGCGGGGTGAAGCATAACCGCAATTTTGACAAACAAACTGTGTCTTTTCTTTTCTGGGTTTTACCATGGATTAACAATCCTGGAACAACAGAGTTTCAATCCGATGTGAAAGCACAAAAAAAAGCCGAATGCAACCATCGGCGGAATAGAAAACAGATTTTCAAAATATCAAAAATACACTCCAAAATCAAGTCATTTTTGCAAACGTAAACTTGACAATGGGTGGTTATTTTTTTAGATTGCCCATGTTAAATTCGGAATTCAGATTTCTGACAAGTTACTTAAAAATGTCTGGTTGTTATACCCACCCTTTTCAATGAAGGTAAAAAATGAGATATTTTATCATTTTAACAATGTTGTTAACACTTTTCTCCTGCCGAAAAAAAGACGAAAAACTTCCTTCGCAGCAGTTGAACAAATTCGTTGAAACTTTTAAATCCTACATTATCATCGCAGCCTCGGATACTGCAAAATTCGATAATCGCAGTGCGTACCTGGATTCCGCTTTGGCAAAAAACAAGCACACGCGCCAGGAATTCGATTCTGTTTTGAAATACCTCGGGAAAAATCCGGCTAAAATAGAAGAATTTATTAATCAATTTGGGGACAGCTTAAAGGCGATAACAAAACGGGCATCGGGAAAGAATTCAAAATAAATGATACTTTTAGTTCAGTAAATTTGCCGCAAGCAGAAGAATGCGCCTAAAAAATGGTGCAGAGATTTCAACTACTAAAAAATCGATAAGGATGTAACTCATCCCAGGGCGTTATTCAGAAGGAACCTTGTAGGGAAATCGTTCCTGGTAAAAACGACTGCTTGGCCGTCTTTCTCATAAATAGCGCCAATGGGTACCTGCAAGACACTTTTCAAATGCATCATTGCCAATTCGGCCTTTGCCGTCATGCCCGGTTTTAAAAGCGTATCGGCAGCCGCTTTTCGCCGCGAATTTTAGTTGCCGATTTCATCGTAAACAACCATCCCGTCCGTGGGCGCGCGCAGTGTCATTTCATCAATTTTTCGTTCCAGATCAGCGATGTCATTTCTCGCTTTCAAAATTCGCAATTCCACGCCGCCCAACTTTGCTTCGTCGTTCGTTCCTCACTCCTCGCAATGACAAGTATTTGTTA
>JAACEJ010000254.1 GCA_011682565.1 Actinomycetota bacterium
ATCGAGATTGAAGATTTGGCGGTTGCAGATGAACACACGTGGCGATGCACACAGGATGCTTTAAATACGGCCCTCGATGCGATTTCAGATATGCGCAAGCAGGAGGGCGAAGAACTGCGCAAAGATTTTGTGGCCAGAACAGGCAATCTTGAAAAGCTTGTTTGTGAGATAGAGAAAAATGCGGCAAACGGCCCGGCAGATCATCTTAACAAGCTCCGGGAACGGGTTGATAAAATTATTGCCAGCGAAAATATCGACGAGGGCCGGCTGGAGATGGAGCTTGCCTTGCTGGCCGATCGTCTGGATGTTACCGAAGAGTGCGTTCGATTTCACAGTCATAATAAACTTTTTTTGAATACATTGGAAGCCGAGACTTCCCAGGGTCGAAAGTTGAATTTTTTGCTTCAGGAAATGAACCGCGAAGCGAATACGATCGGCGTCAAAGCCACTTCTTCGGTGATCTCTCACCTTGTTGTGCAAATCAAGGAAGAAGTCGAACGCATACGCGAACAAGTGCAAAACGTTGAATGATCATGAATAGTCCGGCGGAAGATTGAAAACCAAAAGAGGACGGTTAGTTGTGATTTCCTCTCCTTCGGGAGGAGGAAAATCGACCATCATTAAAAGAATACTGGCGAAAAACAAAGACAAGCCTTACGTTTATTCTGTTTCAATGACGACGCGTGCAAAACGTGAGGGCGAAATCGACGGCCGCGACTATTGGTTTGTGGATGAAGAAACTTTTAAAGAAAAAATAAAGTCGGGAGATTTGATAGAGTACGAAAACGTTCACGGCTGTTTTTATGGAACCCCTAAAACACCTATTCAAAATTGGATAGACCAGGGAAAGATTGTTTTTCTGGATATCGATGTGTACGGTGCATTATCCCTGAGGGAGTCGTTTCCGGCTCATTCTTTACTCATTTTCCTCAAGCCGCCCGATTTGGAGGTATTAAAGAAACGATTGTTGGGTCGTGCAACGGAGGGTAAAAGCGAGATTCAGAAAAGATTGCAGCGGGTTCCTGTGGAAATGGCCGAAATGAATAAATTTGATGAGATCGTGGTTAATGACGATCTTGACGGGGCTGTCCGTCAAATAGAAGAAGTTGTTAACAAAAAATGATATGATTGGAGGACATTAGATGGCCGAAACATTGCCTATTGATGAGTTGGAAAAGCGTGCAGATAACATATATGAAGCAATCGTGATGATCTCGCAACGTGCGCGGCAAATAAACGACATGCAAAAGAAAATGTTGGAAGAACAGGTGGAAGCAGCGGCTGACGAAGACGAAATTGATGGAGATATCGATATGGACCGCGTGGATCGCCAGTACCTCAAGCTGCCAAAGCCGACAACCATTGCACTTCAGGAAATGATGGAAGGCAAATTGTCGAAAGAATATCCTGGAAAAGACGACCGGGCCGATTGATATTCAATGTTGTTCTTTGACAAAAAAGTTCTCGTGGGAGTTACCGGGGGAATTGCAGCATACAAAGCTGCCTTGCTAGTACGAGAGTTGAAAAAAGAATCCGCTCAGGTTCGGGTTGTGATGACCGATGCAGCGACAAAGTTTGTAGCGCCGCTCACTTTTGAAACCTTGTGTGAAAATCCGGTTCTGCTCAATCTTTTCCCAAAGGAGGGCGGCTTGCGCACGGCGCACATTGATTGGGCACGCTGGCCGGATATTATTATCATCTGTCCTGCAACAGCGAACACCATCGGCAAGATCGCCGCGGGAATTGCGGATAATGCATTAACGACGACGATTATGGCGACGACCAGGGCGGTTGTTTTTTGTCCGGCAATGAATAAAGCAATGTATGCTAATCCGATTTTTCAGGGAAATGTTGCCAAGCTTGAAAAAAATGGCTATACTTTTGTTGCCCCGGGAAAGGGAGAGTTGGCGTGTGGCGAAGAAGGGTGGGGACGTCTGGCGGAAATCGACGAGATTTTATTTGCCGCAAAAAAAATTCTTTCGCCGCGCCGGGACTTGAAAAACAAAAGAGTACTTGTGACAGCCGGCCCCACAGAAGAACCTCTGGATCCCGTTCGTTTTATTACCAACCGGTCTTCCGGCAAAATGGGTTTTGCTCTGGCAGAAGCTGCCAGCCTTCGCGGTGCGGAGGTAACCCTCGTTTCCGGGCCGACAAATTTGGTTGCGTCTCCGGGGATAAAATTGGTCAAAGTTCGAACTGCAAATGAAATGAGCGAGGCCGTTTTTGCAAATTTGGGTGAAAATGATGTTTTGCTCATGGCCGCAGCAGTGAGCGACTTTCGTCCAAAAAAAATATCGGAGCAAAAGTTGAAAAAAACCGATGCGAAGGAAATTCTGGAATTGGAGAGAACGGCGGATGTTTTGGCTGAGGCGGCTTGCCGTAAAGGTGCAAGGATTCATGTCGGCTTTTCTGTGGAAACGGAAAATGAGATTGAAAACTCTATGTTGAAATTGCGAAATAAGGGTCTGGATTTTATCGTATTGAACAATCCTTTGCAAGAAGGCGCGGGTTTCGCGGTCGATACAAACCGAGTGACCATTTTAGATGCCTCGGGTGCAATCGAAAAATTACCGTTGATGAGCAAGGCCGAGGTTTCGGATAGAATCCTGGATCGTGTCGGTTTGCTTTTGTAAAAAAGAGATGTTTGAATTATAATGCAGGAATTCACGAAACAAGTTCAAAAATTTTTTGCGCAGCAAATCGAACTTTACGGCGATGAGCTGGCTGTTGAAATGGATCAACTCCACGCATCTACGCAAAGCAAGGTCATATCTGAGGAAAAAGATGTTTGGCAGAAAAGTCAAACTCCGGCAAAACTTAATCAAACGATTAAAAATTGCCGGAAATGCAAGTTGGCAGAAACCCGGTACAAATTTGTTTTTGGAGAAGGTAATCCCAATGCCGACATCGTATTGATTGGTGAAGCCCCGGGTGCAGATGAGGACAGAACAGGAAAGCCGTTCGTTGGCGCAGCCGGTCGGTTATTGACAAAGATTCTATCTGCCATTCAGTTAACCCGTGAAGAAGTTTTTATTTGTAATGTTTTGAAATGCAGGCCGCCGCAGAATCGGAATCCGCAGGAAGATGAGATTCACGCATGTGAACCGTATCTGTACAAGCAGATTGAGTTGATCCGGCCGCAATTCGTTTTATGCCTGGGATTGTTTGCCGCCCAGACTTTATTGAAAACAACCCGCTCGCTTGGTGAGTTGCGCGGCCAGGTTCACACTTTTCGAAATGCGAAATTGTTGGTAACCTACCATCCGGCTGCGTTGCTGCGTTTTCCCCAATACAAGCGCCCGACCTGGGAGGATGTTCAGCTTTTGCGTCGTCTGTACGATGAGTGGAAAAAATCTTAAATATGAGATGTAATAGAATTTATGGCTGTCGATAATACCAATACAAATATCACAAAGATGCCTCCGCAGGCGCTGGAGGCGGAAATGGCAGTGCTCGGTTCCATGTTGATCGAAGCAGAGGCTGCCAGTACTGCAGTAGAAATTTTGGATGAAACTTGTTTTTACAAGGATGCCCATAAGAAAATATTTCTCGCAGCATTGTCACTTTACAATCAAAGTGAGCCGGTCGATGTTTTAACCGTGTCGAATGAACTGGAGAAGCAAAAGGTTCTGGATGCTGTCGGTGGCCCGTATTATTTAACCGAATTGGTCGAGCGCATTCCGTCCGCGGCCAATGTGGAATATTATTGCAAAATCGTGCTGGATAAATCGTTGCTGCGAAAGCTCATTACTGTTTCAACAAAAGTCCAGCAAGAGTGTTATAATGCGATGACGGATTCGCATGATATTATAGATCGTGCGGAACACGAGATTTTTGCTCTTTCTCAGAATAAATCGCGCAAAGATTTTATTCACATAGGCCCTGTACTTCATCAAACCATGGAAACCATCGAAAGCTTTCATGGCAAGGCCGGTGGCATTACCGGCGTACCGACGGGCTTTAAAGACCTTGACGAATTGCTTTCCGGTTTTCAACGGTCGGATTTAATTATCATTGCCGGGCGCCCTTCGATGGGAAAGACAGCTTTTGCGCTGAACATTGCACGAAATGCTGCCATGAGCGGCGTGCCCGTTGGTGTTTTTAGTCTTGAAATGGCATCGTACCAGTTGGCAATGCGTCTTCTCTGTTCCGAAGCCAAAGTGAATTCGCACAAGGTGCGTATCGGTCAGCTCCCCGATAGTGAATGGATGAAACTCAGCATGACCGTCGGGATGCTTGCTGAGGCGCCAATTTACATCGATGATACGCCGGCTTTGACAATACTGGAAATTCGTTCTAAAGCGCGGCGTTTGAAAGCCGAGCATGATATCGGCATGATCGTTGTCGATTATTTACAGCTTGTTCGTGGTGGAAGATCAGCCGAAAGCCGGCAGGTAGAGATTGCGCTTATTTCACAATCTCTTAAAGCATTGGCAAAAGAACTGAATATCCCGGTTGTTTCACTTTCTCAACTTTCCCGTGCTGTGGAATCGAGAGGCGGAGAAAAAAGGCCCATGTTGTCCGATTTGCGGGAATCCGGTGCGATTGAACAGGATGCCGATGTTGTGATGTTTATCTATCGTCCGGCCCAATATCACCAGGGTGTCTCGATTGAACCGGAGCAGGAAAATTTAGCGGAAATTATTGTTGCTAAACAGCGAAACGGTCCAACCGATACAGTGGAGCTTGTTTTTGTTAAAGATTATGTGCAGTTTGCGAATAAGGATGCAATCCATAAGGAATTACCTGTGGTTTCACGTGATCTTTTCTAAGCTTAAACGGTTCATCGCTAATTTTCATTGAGTGCTTATGGAAGATCAATATAAAAATATAGTAGAAGGTCTGATTATTCGCATCAGACGATATAATCAGACAGCAGATATCGATTTGCTGAGAAAAGCTTTTAACTTTAGTTATGAAGCACATCGAAATCAAGTCCGAAAAAGTGGTGAAATATACTTTGTCCATCCCCTTGAGGTTGCCAAAATATTAACCGGCCTTAAGGTTGATTATGAAACGATAGCCGGCGGCGTATTGCATGACGTCGCCGAAGACACCGATGTAACGATCGACGATGTCGAGGAAGAATTTGGCAGCCACATCGCTTTACTCGTTGATGGTGTGACCAAAATCTCTGAAATAAAGTTGCAGGAATTTGAAGCGCAGCAGGCGGAAAATTTTCGCAAGATGTTGCTTTCCATGGTGCGCGACATTCGCGTTATTCTCATAAAATTTGCGGATCGATTGCACAATATGCGCACGCTTCAGTTTTTGCCGGAAAAAAAAAGACGGCGAATCGCTCTTGAAACAAGGGAAGTGTATGCTCCCCTTGCTCACCGCCTGGGATTGGCGAGAATTAAATGGGAATTGGAAGACCTCTCACTCAAGTTTTTGGAGCCGGATGTTTATCGCGACCTTGAAACGCGGGTTGATGGAACGCGGGCAGAACGGGAAAAGTCGATTAAAAATGTGACCCGTCCTTTGCGAAAAGCATTGAGTGAGGCCAACATCCATTCCCGGTTTGAAGGCCGCGCGAAACATTTTTATAGCATTTACAACAAAATAACAAAACGTGGTGTCCCTTTCGATGCGATTTATGATTTATTAGCCATTCGCATCATTGTCGACAAAATCGACGAATGTTATCATGCGCTGGGAATCGTTCATTCGCTGTTTACACCGATCCATGAACGATTTAAAGATTATATCGCAACGCCGAAAACCAATGGCTATCAATCCTTGCATACAACAATTATCAGTCCGGAAGGAAAGAAGGTCGAGATTCAGATTCGTACAGAAGATATGCACCGAACGGCAGAGGAAGGTATTGCTGCCCATTGGCGCTACAAAGAGGGTCGGCTGCGGGAAGACGATTTGGATCTGCATTTGAAATGGCTGCGGCAAATTCTCGAATGGGATGAAGCGGAACTGGATTCCGGTTCGTTTATGGATCACCTCAAAGTTAATCTTTTTCAGGACGAAGTCTTTGTCTTTACGCCGAAAGGTGATTTGCATCGGCT
>JAACEJ010000255.1 GCA_011682565.1 Actinomycetota bacterium
AATTTGTAATCGACGCCCCAAATTCTTATATTTTATCGCCATGGGATTTTAAAAGTTCCCAAGTTTTTAATTAATTTTAAAAGAGCAGAATTCAATAAATGTTTATTCTTTGGCGATATATTATAAAAGAGCATATTAATCCATTTTTCTTTTCGATTAGTGTCATTTCTCTCGTGTTTCTGCTCAATCTCGTTTTTCGCGAACTGGGACGTATCCTCAGCCGCGGGTTGAGTTTTGGACTCATACTGGAATTCTTTTTCCTCAACATGGCCTGGATTATCGCCCTTGCTGTGCCCATGGCTGTGCTTGTAGCAACAGTAATGGCTTTCGGTCGTCTTTCCGGAGACAGCGAAATCATTGCCATGAAAGCAGGTGGTGTGAGCATCCTTCACATCATTTTCCCGGTCTTTATCGTTTCAATTCTGCTAAATTTTTTTCTGGTCTGGTTTAACAATAACGTTCTGCCCGATTTTAACCATCGGACAAGACTCCTCGCAACCGATATTGCCAGGAAACGGCCCACCATCAACCTGGAGCCCGGTGTACTTTACCGTGATCTCCCGAACTATAATTTGATGGTACAAAAAGTCAAAGAGGCGCGCGATACTTCGTATGTTAAAACCGTTTTTATCGAAGACAATAGTGATCCGAATTCAAATAAAATTATCTTTGCCAAAAGCGGAAAAATTCACTTTGACCAATCAACCGGCTACATTTACTTTACACTTTATAATGGTGAAATCCACGAACTTGATTTGCAAAAAATGGAAGAATATCGCAAAATCCATTTTCCAAAATATGTTATGTCAATTTCCGTGCCCAATATGGTTCTGCACCGCAGCGATTCAAAGTACCGCGGCGACAGGGAAAAGAGCGCACAAATGATGCAAGCCGAAGTGGACAGTAACAAAAAGCAGATCATTAAGCACAAAGAAAAAATAAATCAAATTTTTCAGGAATATTTTATCAAATACCTCCCCTATCCGGAATCGGGGCTCGAGTTTAAAGCTCTCAAAGGCCGGGACAAAAAATCAATCAGGTCATATTATAAAAAAGAGAACAATCACCGTAAACTGACGTTGGATAGAATAAAGAAAGAGCTTCGTCAGTTCCGGCAGAGGATTCTGGCCGAAAGGCATATCATAAACAATTTTGAACGCGCAAATTATAGCTTGACGGTGGAAGTTCAAAAAAAATACTCGATCCCCTTTGCGTGCATTGTCTTCGTTCTCATCGGTGCACCGCTGGGAATTATGTCCAGGAAAGGGAACCTGGCTGTGGCCGGCGGTATTAGTTTTGGTTTCTTTTTGCTATACTGGATTTCGCTCATCGGCGGTGAAGAACTGGCTGACAACCAACTCATCACACCGTTTATGGCGATGTGGCTCGCGAATATAGTTGTCGGCGCGGGAGGCGTTTATCTGGTTATTTATTCAATTCACGAAGCAACGTTTATCAACTGGACAGCCATGGGAGACTTTATTGGCAAACTCTTTAAGAAAAAATAATGCATTATGAAAACACTCGACAAGTACATTTCCAGGCATTTTCTCAATATTCTATTTTTTTCCCTTGTTGCGTTTATTACGATCTTTGTTATTGTTGATCTCGTCGACAGGCTGGATGTGTTTATTGCTCGCCAGGTGCCCAAAATAATCATTCTAAAATTTTATATTTATTATATGCCTTACATCGTCGTGTTAACGCTGCCCATTGCCATGCTTCTGGCAAGTTTATTCAGCATCGGTACGATGGCAAGACACAACGAAATCGTGGCCATGAAAGCGGCCGGTATGTCGCTCTATCGCATTCTCCTGCCCGTATTCATCATTGGTTTCATTGTAAGCTGGGGCGCGCTTTGGTTTGGCGAATTTGTCGTGCCTGTCGCCAGTGTCAAACGCAGTTATATCGTCGACGAGTACCTGGAAAAGCAGCGCCAGGCATGGCGTAAACGAATCAAAGACATTTACATTACGGACAGACTGGGGAGAAAAATCAGCATGCGTTATTATGACGCGGCCAGGGACATCGGCCATATCGTCAGCATACGTACTTTTGTCGGCGATAGTCTCACAAAGCGAATCGATGCGCGCAGGATGGTGTGGGAGGATAGTGCCTGGGTTCTGTACGAAGGCTATGAACGCGCGTTTCCGGAAAATCCTGAGAACACCTCATCCTTTAAACGAAAAACTCTGAGTGATGAGAATCTAAAGCCCGAAGATTTCAGGAAAATTCTCAAGCAGCCGGAAGAGATGTCTTACAAAGAACTGGCAGAGTTTATTAAAGAGGTGAAAAAAAACAGGGGAAACGTTGAGCGCTGGATGGTGGATTTGCATTTAAAAATTGCCGTACCTTTTGCAAGTTTTATCATCGTCCTTTTTGGGGCGCCACTTTCATCACCGAAACGAAGAAGCGGCACGGCCATGGGATTCGGCATTAGCCTGGTGGTATGTTTTATCTATTTCGGCATCGTCAAGACGGCGCAAACAATGGGGCACAACGGAAACCTGCCGCCGTTTATCTCCGCCTGGATTGCCAACATCATCTTTGGCGTTGCAGGATTTTTTGTGCTCATCAAAGCGCCGAAATAAAACAAGGCGGACTTTTGCATTCACATTTTTCGATTTAAAAATTAATAAATAATTCAAGTCGAAAAGCATGTCATCGCGAGGAGCGCAGCGTGAGTTTACTCCGAATTATCGGAGAAGCGATCTTTAAAAAACTGCATCTTAGCCGACATCCAGATTGCTTCGCTTCACTCGCAATGACATTTTTGGACTTTTTACGAGTTACTCCTTAATCATTTTGTCTTAAAATCTTATAGCACAAAGTGGCGACATACTATTTTTATCCACTCGATTTGATATAGAACCGAAAATTTTAGCTGCCCTCATCGTGTGTAATTTTCAAAATCATTTTTTTCAAGCCTTGCACCAACTTGAGAGAATCCTGGCGAGAATGAAACTGGCGTTTCATACCATTTTCAATCTGGTACAAAGCGGCATTGAGAAACCGAACCATGTCTGCACGCTCGATATTTGCTTTATATTCATAAACGCGATTCCTCCTGTTTTTCGCGCTTGTTTCAATACCTTCTGCTCCCAATGGCGTCATGATCGTAAACTCGTTTTGGGGTGAGATAATTTTCCTGGAAAGAATTCCCCGCCGGGCAAGTCCGGCGAGGATACGATTCATATCTTCCGAAGTGACTCGTACCGTAGAATCCAATGAGGCATAAATCTCCTGATCCGTCACTTTTTTCTTCGAATCCCAGATAAAATCCAGCGCTGCCAGTTGCTCCGGTGAGGGAATAAAATTTATTTTCACAATCTTTTGTTTCTTTTTTTTCATTTTATCCGACAGGTATTTTGCCCCGGCCGCCAAAGCGCTCGAGAGCGGTACCGGTTTTTCTCCGCCGGTGTTTCTTTTATAAATATTCTTTTCTATCCTGTCTGTGCTTGCACCGGGAAGCATATTCAACGGCGGCAAATTTTGCAGATTTTCATTCAGGAATTTCGGAATTTGCGTCTTGACCGTCAAACTATCGTTATCGCTCAGAAAACGCCGAGTCAGGAAACCCGGATTCTGCAAAAAAAAGTCATCCGTGTTCATTGTCTTCGCTGTATCCCGAGACGTCGTGTCCGGTGGTTCGATTATTTTTTCTTCCTGCTGAACATAGCCCTGCTTCGGGAATAGATGCTTGGCTTGCGGTATTTCTCCTTGCCGGGGCTTGAGCAATTTCCCCTGTGGCGGTGTTGCTGTCTGGGGTACAGGTACTGCCGCGCGGTGATAAGTTCCGAAAGTAACCTCTACAAAATTTTCTCTATGCTGCGTCTTGTAAAAAGAAAATGCCCATAGAAAAATGGCATGAACAAATAGAGAAATGAATATGGCTTTTATAATTAATTTCAAAATATTTTACTCGAAATACCTTGCATTTAATCCGATTTAAAATTAATTTATCAATTCAATGGCAAAATGAAAACACTTTTTATATAGGATAAAAGTTCGGAACAAAGGTTGCGCGTAAATGGTATATCGGATGTCAAGTTTGCAGTCGACGTCATGCTTGGGTCATTGGCAAAATGGCTGCGAATTCTTGGATTCGATACATTTTACTCCAATAACATCGGCGATAATCAGTTGCTTGAATTCGCATGGAGGGAAAAACGTATCCTTCTCAGCAGAGACCATCAGCTCATTAACGGGGTGAATCCCGAACAGGCCCTGCTGATCGAGAGCAAAAATATGCCGCAGCAACTCCGGCAGGTTGTTTCTGCTTTTCATTTAGGCAACGCTGTTGCTTTGTTCTCCCGTTGCGTGGATTGCAATGTAAAAGTTGTGCCGATCGACAAAGCGATGATTGAAAAAAAAATACCGGCTTTTGTCTATCAAAATTATAACGAGTTCTGGATTTGCTCCCAATGCGGTCAAATTTTCTGGCCAGGGACGCATAAAACTCTTGCTGAAAAATGGCTTGTTGAAAATAAAATATTGGTTTAAAAATGTGACATCTTAATGCCTGAGAAAAGAAATCAAACGAGCAAGCGCAAACCCTCGGCAAAAGAGATTGCCGAAGAGCAGCGCACATTGAACAGACTGCGTTTCGTGATCGACTTTACAGCTTCGATGCTCCGAAGCGGGCAACTGTCCACATTGGAAAAGCTACAGCTAACGCGGGCAACGCGGGCCTTTGTGCTCAGGCTCTTTCCAGGAAAAGAGGAAACATACGATCTCATTTACAAACCTCGCTTTGACAGAATAATTAACGAGGAATTGAACCAAAATTGAATTGTCTAACTTTTATTGAAACCTCCCGCGGGAGGCTAAAATGATAAACGCGAAAACAGATTTTATCATCGTTCTGACAACGTTCAGTTCCGAAGAAGAAGCTGAAAGCATTATTCAACAGGCACTCGATGAGAAGCTCATCGCCTGTGCAAATATCATCCCTCAGGTGAATTCTTTTTTTCACTGGAAGGGTCAGGTTTCCAATGAAAAGGAAAGCATGGCGGTGATGAAAAGCAGACATAAATTATTTAGTGAGTTAAAAAACTTGATCGCCAGGCTTCACTCCTACGACATACCGGAAATCATTGCTTTGCCCATTGTCGATGGTTCGGAAGAGTATTTGACCTGGCTTCAAAATGAGACAAAAGACTAAAAAGAGAAATCATTGCAGCTCGTCGTATTGGGATCAGGTACATGTGCTCCGACGCTGAAAAGATCGACCGCATGTTATTATGTGCAAATGAGCGGGCAGCACATTCTTCTGGATGTCGGTTTTGGCTCGATCCGCAGAACGTTGCAAGCGGGCATCGACTACCGTGAGATCGATTTTATCATCATCACTCACATACATCTGGATCATGTCGGCGATCTTGCACCGCTGGTGATGGCGCTGCGTTACACACCCGGCCTGAAAAGACAAAAGCCACTCACACTTGTCGGGCCGCCCGGTTTTAAAAACTATTTAAACAGCTTTTCAGCCCTCGCAGCCAAATGGTTTTTCAAACAAGACGGTTTCAATGTAAATGTACGGGAAGCAGATCGCGAGACGCTGCGTTTTACAGATTGGGATTTAACCGCCATGCCCATGCTGCACAGCGACTCTGCAAACGGGTATCGCATTAAATCAAAAGACCGGGTTCTGGCGTATTCGGGCGACACCGGAATGTGTGATCAAGTTATTTCTCTCGTCAGCCATGCAGACCTGGCGATCCTTGAATGTTCGGCGCCCGACGAAGAACCTTTGGATGGCCATTTAACGCCATTCCTTGCCGGCCGGATAGCAGAACGAGGAGACTGCCGAAAAGTGTTGCTTTCCCATTTTTATCCGATGATGGAAAATATTGATGTGGTTGGCAAAGCTCGAAAATATTTCCACGGCGAGATCGAAGCGGCTGAGGACTTGAAACAATATATTATCTAGCAGAAAAATGAAAGAGTAATCCGTAAAAAGTCGAAAAGCATGTCATCGCGAGGAGCGGAGCGACAAAGCGATCTTTATAAAACA
>JAACEJ010000256.1 GCA_011682565.1 Actinomycetota bacterium
CTGCAATCCATTTCTTTCTTAAATTTTTATTCTGAACTTGTTCTTTAATTCTCTCTGAGCATCTCTATCGGCATCTCGTTTTGCAATATCTTTTCTCTTATCGTACGTTCTCTTCCCGCGTGCAAGAGCAATTTCCACCTTTGCAACTCCGTTTTTAAAATAAGCCGATAAAGGGACTACGGTCAAACCGCTTTCTTCTATCTTTCTGGCAAGTTTCTTAATTTCCCTTTTATGCAAAAGCAGCTTTCTCGCACGAATCGGATCATGATTATAAATGCTCCCGTGTTCGTAAGGGCTGACATGCATATTTACAACCCACAGTTCACCATCAATTACTTTTATATAGCCGTCTTTAAAATTGACCTGTCCCCTGCGAAACGATTTAACTTCAGTACCATGCAATACGATTCCGGCTTCGAATCTCTCAATTATTTCATAATCATGAAATGCTTTGCGATTTTTAATAATCATTTTTTCTTTTATTTTTGCCAAAGCAACCATCCAAATAGTCTATGATTTTACTACAACAATAGTCTTCACATTCCAAGTACAATTTTAACATTTCATCTATAGAAATGCAAGGAAAAGCTTTCGAATGTACAAATCTCTTGATTTTTACTCGACCATTATTTATATTTAAGAATCGTTATTTTTGGGACTTCTTGCCGAAGTGGTGAAACTGGTAGACGCGCACGGTTCAGGGCCGTGTGGGTGTAAGCCCATGTGGGTTCGAATCCCACCTTCGGCACTCTCTCATCCTTTTGCTTTATAATTTACTTATTTCTTTATTCGATACGTAATCCCCGGCTCGATAACTTCTGCAATTCCCAAGCCGACAAAACCTGTTGTTATAGGTAATCCTTTCACTCCAAAAGCTTTCGAGTTTTCAGGATTCAAAAAGTAGGTATAGTTCGCGCGGATGCTTTGCAGAATTCTCGGATAAGGGGCAACCTGATCATAATACCACACAAGCAAGCTTAAAACTCCCTGACTGCGCTGTTGGTCTTCACTTCGAAGCTTTCCCCAGGTACCATATTTGTTCTGATGATTCAAAAGCCATTGAATACTGCGGTTAAAAGATTGTACAATTTCTTTCTTAAGATTTTCATTGTGTGTACGAAGATAAACGCCAACAATGCCGTCTGCAACGTAACTCATGGTATCCAGGGGCCACTCGTTCAACTGAGAATCGTGCAGAATATAAGGCATTTCGCCAAAAGGGTTTCGCTTTGCGATCATCCAGCGCGCGGCATTCTCAGCGATTTTCATATATTCATTTTCTCCTGTTAATTCATAATAGCAGGAAAAAAAAGATGCACCCGTTACGCTCGTCGCGATTGTGTACGGAGCGGTTGATAATTTATTGCGATAATAGCCCGCACCTATTCCCCCGGCATTTTCACCACTCCGAATAATGAAACCATCTGTACTTTTCCGTCCCTTCTTTTGAGGATCATCTTTTGAACCGTAGCGAACAAAATTGGCGTATCGCTGCAACGCTTTCAAATATTTCTTTTTCCTTTCTCCAGTGGCAAAACGGATTGCTCCCGCAAGGGCCGTCGCCGAGGTACCTGCATCACCCAGGTAAATATTTCCAGCAGGTGAAAAATCTCCCCAAAAGCCGGCCTCCACACCATTTGATGCGGGAATAACTTGCTGCAGATCGACCAGGTAGTCGTACCATTGCAAGGCTTCCTGCAAATAACTGTCATTATTTGTGATCTCAGAACCAGCGATAAGAACACGAGCAAGGTTACTATTAATAAAAATTGATGTTTTTCTTGGTGCCTGAATTTTTAATTTTCCACTACCCACATCACTCGCAACAATCCACTTGCAAATGCCGTCCAAATAGTTAACAAGTTGAGATTTTGTTTTTGCATCCGGCACGATCGGCTCGGCGGCTTGCGATACCAAAGAAACGAATAACAAGATAACGATTGATGCAATGAGTGCTTTCTGTTTCATTGTTCCCTCTGTTTTTTGAATATTCTTATAAAGATATTTAAACCTTTTAGCTGAGAATGACAAAAGTTCAATTAATTATCGAATTATTTAACTTTTTAAACAAACAACAAATTCCATCTATTTACTTGAATTTATTGAAAAATAGAGCATTCTTGTTCCAGTCCGTTTCTCCAGTGAATGAGTTGCAAAGTAAAAACCTTGACAATTTGAAAAATAATTTATATATTTGCCGACATTTTCCGGTGTAGCTCAATCGGCAGAGCGGGTGGCTGTTAACCACTAGGTTGTAGGTTCGAGTCCTACCACCGGAGCTTCGGATGAAACAAGGCCCTTGCAGGAGGGCTTTTTTATTAATAACCATTCAGTTCCTGACCGCGAAATATTTTCCCCATACACAGGAGTAATAAATGAGACTTCTTATCCATGAAAATTATGACAAAGTAAGCCAATGGGTCGCTCACTATGTGGCTCACAAAATAAACAAGGCGCAGCCTACTCCGGACAAACCATACGTATTGGGTTTGCCGACCGGGTCCTCTCCGATAGGCACCTACAAAGAATTAGTCAAGCTGTACAAACAAGGAAAAGTTTCTTTTAAAAATGTCATCACATTCAATATGGACGAATATGTCGGACTGCCAGAAGATCATCCCGAAAGTTATCATTATTTTATGTGGCATCATCTTTTCAGCCATATTGATATTAAGAAAGAAAATGTGCATATCCTTAACGGAAATGCTCCCGATCTGGAGCAGGAATGTGCAAATTATGAGCAAAAGATCAAAGACATTGGCGGCATTGACTTGTTTTTAGGAGGCATCGGCCCGGATGGCCACATCGCTTTTAATGAACCCGGTTCTTCACTCACATCGCGCACGCGAATTAAAACCCTGACTTATGATACGATGGTAGCGAATTCAAGATTTTTTGATAATGATATTGATAAAGTTCCTAAAACCGCGCTCACAGTTGGCGTGGGTACCGTACGCGATGCACAGCAAATACTCATTATCATCACGGGTTATTCCAAAGCAAGAGCATTGCAAAAGGTTGTTGAAGAAGGAGTCAATCACATGTGGACTGTGTCAATACTCCAGCTTCATCAATATGGAATGATTGTATGTGATGAGGAAGCAACAATGGAATTAAAAGTAGGTACCGTTAAATACTTTAGAGATATAGAAAAAGAACCGCTTGAAAGACTGCCGGAACTATAGGTTCAAATTTATAAACCAAAGCTCAGGCCGAAGGAAGGAATGAAAGGCATCATATAATATACACTTCGTCGGCCTATTCCTTCGTTCTTTTGGTTTCCGGAATAAAAGTCCCATTCATATAAATATACATTATTATGATTCAACACATTCATAAAATCAATATAAGCGGACAAATCTCTATACCGGCCTTTGTAAGTATATGTTAATCTGAGATCCAGGCGCGAATAGTCGGGATAGCGAGCCGAGTTTTTGGGACTTTGCACCATTTCCCAGCCGTTAATAAAGCCGCCCGTATTCCCGGGATTACGACGCATGGCCTGGACAGGTGTGTAGGGAAATCCTGTGCCATAACGCCAGACGCCGCTTAAACTCCAACCACTTAAAAGCTTTATCTCCAATCCTGCTGCAAATTGATTCCGCTGATCATAATCAAAAAAAGTCCACTCATCGCTCTTTTTATTCCGATATTTAGCTTCCGAATAACTATAATTAAACCACAGACCAAAATGGTTCTTTGGATTGCGCATAATTTTAAATGTGAATTCTATTCCTTGTGCCAGTCCTACGCCGGAATTCTGTGGAATGAAACTTTGCTTGTTTTTGGGCAACAAGAGCCGATCAAAATCTTTTTTATATATTTCTAATTTGAACTTTATTCTCTGGGTGGCCCTCCATTCCATTCCCGCGATTTCATGAACGGCCCGCTCAGCACACAAATTCATATTGTTCTTGGTAATGTCCATCGGTTCCCCCCTGGCCATAATCGTCAAAATATCCGGATATTGGGAGTACACTCCCCAGTTAAGCCAGGTTGTTAAATTTGGATGCGGCGAAAGAACAAGTTTTGCACGGGGACTCCAGTCAACTTCATTAAAGAGTGTCGAATAATCATAGCGAAGCCCCGAAGTCAGTTCAAACCAATAGCTGCCGCGCAAGCGCACCTGCCAGTAAGCGCTATAGGTCATCGAGTTCGTATTATAGTTAATGCTCTCAGGTAGATTGACAAAATTACGCCATTTTATTTTCCAGAGAATGTCATTGGTATTAAAATTGAAATTCGTCCCGGTCTTGAAATGGAACCAATTTGCAGGATAAAAAAGAAGGTCCGATCGCATGGCATAGCGCTTTACGCTATAAGCCAATGAAGCATTAAAATTATAATCAAAAGTATCAAAAATGTTAACACTATTGTTATCAAAATAACCGCCAACGAGCAGATTTGCTGCTAATTTTGGACTGATGATTGAAGTTAAACGCCCTCCCCAGATCGATCCATTTCCCTGATTTAAAAGATCGAGTTGTTCCTTTTTATAATCATTGAGTTTAGCTCCCTCACCAAGGTAAGTATAAAAGGCTGTAAATTTGCTATTTTCAGTTAAATTGAAAGCAATCTTGGAGTGAACATCGTAAAAATACGGAAAAACATAATTCTGCGAATAAATCCCATTTGCGACAATATCATAGAAACTTCGACGTCCTTCAACCAGCCAAGAGCCGCGCCCCCCGGAAAAGGGACCTTCAGCAACCGCACTCGCTGAAACCAGGGTTGTATTGCAACTAACCGCAGTCTTTTCCTTGTTTCCTTCGCGCGTCGTAATTCGCATCAAGGCAGATAATTTATTGCCATAATCAACCCCAAATCCTCCCGGCGCCAAATCAATGGCTTCGATCAAGTCGGGATTTATAACGCTTACCCCACCTCCCATCACAACGAAAAGTCTGGACGGATTGAGTATTTTAATCCCGTCCAGGGTAACCAAATTCTGGTCAGGACTTCCCCCTCTGATATAAAGTTGCGTATTTATGTCGTTTCGGGTGACAACACTCGGCAGAAATGACAACGCCCGCTGCGGATCTTCCAGCGCACCCGCTTGTCTTATAATATCCCGCGCTTTGAGTATTTGATGGTCTGCAAGGGAATGTTCAGACTTTAACATCTGTGTTGCCCGATCGGCAGTTATATTTACGCTCTGCATCTTGAGAACCTGCCGTGTCATTTTAACTTTAATAATCTTAACTTTGCCGCGTCTAATGTTCACGTCCCTGATTGTTATCGGAGCATAGCCCATCATTCGAATGATCACATTATATTTTCCCGGCGGAATTGAGGAAATATCAAAAAAACCCCTTTCATTGGTCGTCGTTCCCCATTTTGTTTTTTCCAGGTAAACGTTTACATAACCAAGAGGCGAGTCATCAGCGCTATCAAACACAAAACCCAAAACCCTGCTATCATTTTTATTTTTAGCTAGCAATTCCCCGTTTGCACAAAGCATTGCAAAGAAAAGAAGAAAAAAAACTGCGGAAAAGACATACCTGCGCCTAATCATTAATACCCACCCATACCGTTGCAGCGATAATATTTCCTCCGTTAGAATAAACGAGGCGTTTGCCGTCGGGAGACCAGGAGGGCATTTTACCCAAATCTATTGCTTTGTTCATCGTTTTTTGCTCGAATGAATAGAGGTAAATTCCCACCCTTTTTTCAAAAGCCAGTTGCGGACCAATGGTCGCAAATTCTTCAGGACTCGGAAATCCGATTGCCGGAGAGTTTCCTGAAATTCTTTCCCCACCCAATAATCTCACACTTTTTGTATCTAGTTTATATTGATAAATCTCAATTTCCCGATCGGAATTGCCGGAAAAAATGATCTTCCTCCCATCCAACGACCAACAAAAGGAAATCACTTTTGAATTGATTTTGGAAATGTATTCCTTATTTTCCCCCAGCGTGTCCGCCAGAACCAACTGGCCTTCATTAATGTAGGCGATTTGTTCCCCGTCCGGCGACCAGCGAGGACAAGATTCATTTCCA
>JAACEJ010000257.1 GCA_011682565.1 Actinomycetota bacterium
CGATCCTTTAAAAAACCGCACCTTAGCCGACACCCAGATTGCTTCGCTTCGCTCGCAATGACATATCAGGACTTTTTACGAGCGACTCATTTATCTTTTAGTTATCCTGAAAAAATACGGCAATCATAATTCTCGGCAAAAGAATAATATAAAGTACGAGCGCAATAAAAAGAGAACTGACTTGTTCCAAAAATGTTTCGTCATATTTTTTAAAATACGCAACATACGAGCGATGGGAAGAGACAATCATTTCCCCGCGGCGCTGAAAAACGCTGTGTCCCTGCAAATGCATAACAAACGTCCCGGAGCAAAAACGAATGCGCCATCCTTTTGCAATGATGCGGCGGCACCAATCCACATCGCTAAAAAACATGGGGAATCGTTCATCGAGGAAACCAACTTGCTGCAGAACCTCCTGCCTGGCTAAAAGAAACGCACCCTGCGGCTGTTCAACATCCTTGGTTTCCTGATGATCGAAATCAGACATACGCCAGTGGTTGAAAACAGGGCTTGAAGGAAAAAGCTTTGCCAGGCCGCTCAGTTCCAGAATGACATCACGTTTGCGGGGAAAATTTCGGCATGACGGCTGGATTCTGCCATCGGAAAAACGAAGCTGGGGTGCAACAACGCCTATTTTGTTTTCTTGGGAAAAACAGGTCAGCAATCTTTCAATAGTATCATTCTGCAAAACAACATCAGGATTAAGCAAAAGCACAAAATCGCCGGACGCGAGCTTTAAGCCCTGGTTTACCGCCAGCGTAAAGCCAAGATTTGTATTATTTAAACGCAGAGAAAATTCGGAAAAATATTTGGTAAGAGATTTCTGTTTTTGACCTAGTACAGAGATTGTACCATCACTGCTGGCATTGTCGATAATAAAAACCTGCGATTGATATTGAAAAAGGGCCTTTTGCAAGCTGACAAGACAAGGCAAAATAGTACGAACATTGTTAAATGTAACAATGATGACGGATATACTGACCCGATACCGATTCTTTACTTTCTCTTGCATTACAGACCCGCGTTGTTTCTCCGAGAAGCGATTATTCAATGGAGCGGATTATTAAAAAAGAAAGTCGTATGCATAATAGTGCATACGACCAAAGTCTAAAAGATTATTCGGCTCCGGATTTCCTCGACTTGAACCAGGATCAGGCTCCTTCTTCTTCCAGTCTTTTCTTCAGATAGTCAAGTTTGGTTCGATACCATTCATTGTCAGGGTGTTTTTCCACAAGCAATTCAAAAACATTGATTGCTTTTGCATACTGTCCCTGCGCAGCATAAATTTCTCCCAGAGTGGGCGTCACAAATTTTTCTTTCGGCTTCTCCGCCTTTTCAATCGGAGTTGAAATTGTCGTTTCTTCAATACCCATTTGATCGACCTCCTCTTCTTCCCGTTCATCCACTTCATCCACTTTCTGAGCTTCCGGAGTTTCAAAATCAGATAACTTCTTCTCCTCCGGCGCGCCAAAAGATTGAAAATCTTTTTCATCATTTAGACTGGATAAAAAATCTCCGAGGGCAGCTTCTTTTTGCTCGTCTTCATCAAGATCGATACCTTCAAACTGCGGTGTTTCATGAGACTCTTCATCGGCCACTAATTCTTCGTCAAGATCAAACGGATTGATCTCGGCGTCCAAAAAATCTGTTCCGTTCCGTTTATTTTCTTTTTCATCAACAGTGATTTCTTGTGCGGGGCGTGTTTCTTTTACAGCCTTATCTTCCCCACTTTCAGTCTTTTCTCCAACGGTGGATTCGGTATCAACCTGCTTTTCTACGACCAATTCGTCAGAAGCCTTTTTAACCTGATTTTTTTCAGGGGCAGAGGTTTCATCCACATCATTTGGAAGTTCATCCAACTCCAAATCCTTATCAGCCACACGTTCCAGAGCCGTTCTGGCATCCTCTTCCTGTTTCTCTTCCTCATCGAGCGTAGGACTAAAAATATCTTCCAATATTTCTGAAAACCTGGCATCCTCCGATGTTGTCTTACTTTCCAGCCCAGATTTCTCGATATCCTCCGATTCGAGTTCCAATGTTTCGTCAATTATTCCCGAATCAGAAAACTCGTCTTCATTTAACAACTCAGTTTCCGCAGCATGACCTTGCAAGTCTTTTCCGAAATCTGTCTCAACCTCATCATCAAATACAGACGTAAACGGCTCCTCAGATTCGGTTCCTGCTTCTTCCTCAAGTGCATCGGTTAAGGGTTGTGCAGGTTCGGGCTCCGCTTCCTCATCAAATACCGATGCGAGCGGCTCCTCATTTTCCCCGGTCTTGGGTTCCACAAGGGACTCAAAAGGTTCCGGAGGACCTTCATTTGCAGGTAATTCCGTTAGCAAGCTTTTAACATGATCATCCAGCGGATCGATGTCAAGCATTTTTTTATAACTGGTTTTAGCTGTTTCTTCCCGGCCAATCTTTTGCATCAATTCACTGTACAATTTATGTGCGGAAAGTGCTTTCGGATCATAATTGAGGACATTTTTTAATTCGCGTACAGCCTCATCAAATTGCTGATTTTTAATATAGCACCTGGCCAAAACAAGATGTGCTGTAGCATAGTCCTCGTGGATCATCAATCCTCTTTTGCAGACATCGATCGCCTGGTCGATTTCATCCATCTGCAAATATCTCTCAGCCAAACGCGCAAAGAGCATCGATCTGGGATTCAAATTCAACTGTCCTTTCAACCAGGAAATTTCCTCGGAATAATTTTCAATCATTTTTTATCTCCAGTAGCTCAAACAAAGTGGTCAAATTCCGACCGCACTCTCATAATCTTACGATTCCAATCGTACATTTTTTCAGAGAGGTAAGAAATTCAATTTTAATTTACCTTAATTACCACCCAACCCGCCTTTTTGCAGAAAAAATCCAAGCAGGTTTTAAAATTTACTTGCTTTTTTTCGCTGCTAAAGCTAATATACTAACCCAACTAGTACAATATATTTTCTACCACCCCGAAACCGTTCTATTCAGTATCTCTTCACTGACTTTATCTATTGCATCATTCAATCCATCAAGACGGGCATCTGGACCTTCCGACGGATCATAGCTACCCCATTGCGTCAGCCGTCCTTCCCAAAGCACCTGGCGCTTCACCTGATCCATGCATTTAACGCTTATCGTGATATAAATTTTCAGATCCTGGACGCGTTCCTGAGAATTATAGGCACCCGCGCGATCGTTAATACGAATAATCGTACCTTCAAGAACAACATCTGCATTTGAACGATCAGCAATCTTTAGTGAATTGTCTTGTGTAAATTTCTCAATAATGGCATCCGTCAATTCTTCGGGCACGCCGAATTCGGCGGTTCTGTTCTCGAATAACGGAATGGCGATCGTATGCAAATGCGGTGCTAATGAACCTTTGAACGAATATATTCCACAATGCAGAAACGGAAGCGAAAGCATCAATATGAAAATGGAAAAATATTTTTTTAAATATTCAGTCATCATCATCCGGCCTGAGGTGGTAGGCATTAATTCGGCGGTAAAGTGTTCGTTCGCTCAAGCCGAGCAATTTAGCAGCTTTGCGCTTATTTCCGCCGGTTTTGATGAGTGTCGACTTTATCATTTCTTTTTCCATCTCTGCAACAGAAGGAACGGACTCGGCATTTTTACCATTCGCAGACTGGGAGTTTGGGGAATAGTCTTCCCGCCAGGGTCCCAAACTGTAATGGGGCAGAGGATGCGATAATATCAGTTCGCGCAATTGTGCAATCTCGCTTTTAATTTCCAAAAGCGCGCGCAGCAAAAATTCGCGTTCAACTTCTTCCTTGGGCTTATTTAAAGGAACCGGAAGGTTTTCCCGCGGATCGTAAATTTTTAAATATTTTCGCAAGGCAAGTTCATCAACAAAATTGCCGCGCTCCAGCACAATGACTTTTTCCACAAGATTTCTCAACTCGCGGACATTCCCGGGCCAGGGATAGTTTTTCAACATATTCATGGCACTTTGGCTGAACCCAGCAAATTCAATATGATTCTCCCGGCAAAAATCTGCCGAAAACTTTTTTACCAGAACAGGAACATCATCACGACGTTCACGCAAACTTGGTACTTCGATATGCATGGCATTCAAACGATAGTACAAGTCCTGACGAAACTGACCGTCGCGAACTCCCTTTTCCAGGTCCTTGTTTGTGGCAGCAATAAAACGAACATCGACCTGGTGAAGTGTCGTCCCGCCGACGCGCATAAACTCGCGTTCTTCCAGAACGCGCAAAAGCTTGACCTGAATCGACGGGGGTAAATCGCCGATTTCATCCAAAAAGATGCTGCCCTTGTCGGCCAGTTCAAAGTATCCCTTTCTTGGGCCCACAGCGCCGGTGAATGAACCTTTCTCGTGCCCGAAAAGTTCAGATTCCAGAATTCCTTCAGGAATGGCACCGCAGTTAACAGCGATGAGAGGTTCATCACGCCGCCGGCTGCGCAGATGAATGGCTTTGGCAACCAACTCCTTGCCCGTGCCGCTTTCACCGGTGATGAGAACAGAAATGTCTGTGGGTGCTATTTGTTCAATCGTTTCAATAAGCTGCCGCATCGGCTCGGAATTACCAAGCATGCCGACATCCCGCTGAACCATACGCCAGTTTTCTCCGGCCGGAATACCGTTAAGCACTATTTCTTCGGCTTTTGCCACTGTTTCTCTCCGAATAAAAACATTTACTCATTAGATATAAAATATTCAACGGTTTCTTTCAACCCTTGTTCAAGATCATAGTCCTGCTTCCAACCCAACAGGGTTTGAATTTTGCTATGATCCACTACGCTGCGCATTTGTTCGCCTTCTTTTGCCGGGGCATGCTTCTCAGGCATATTTTTTCCCGTTAACTTGTTAATCGCCTGGTAAAGTTGATTGACATTTGTTTCCACACCCGTGCCGACATTAAAAATATCGCTTTGCTCATAATCCAGGGCCAGCACATTTGCTTTAACCACATCCCGAACAAAAACAAAATCGCGCGTTTGTTCCCCATTACCGTTGATAAACGGCTGTTCGCCATCCAGCAGTTTTTTTATAAAAATGGCAACAACCCCTGCTTCGCCATGAGGATTTTGCCGCGGCCCGTAAACGTTTGCATAGCGCAAGACAACATAATTCAGGTTATATGTCAAATTATAAAAAAAGAGGTATTTTTCCCCTACAAGTTTGGTAATACCGTACGGACTGTAAGGCTGCGTTTTATGATTTTCATCCGCAGGAAAATAATCCTGTTCGCCATAAATTGCACCGCCGGAAGAAGCAAAGATAACTTTTTTCACTCCCGACCGGGCACAGTTTTGCAAAATATTGATAAAACCGAGCACGTTCGTCCTGGCATCAAAAATCGGATCTTCTACGGACCTGCGCACATCCATTTGTGCAGCATGATGATTAACAATATCGAATTTATGTTTCGAAAATAAAGCGGACAAATCATCCTGAATATCCAATTGTGCGAATTCCGCCTTTTTATTTAAATTTTTAATCCTGCCGGTTGAAAGATTGTCGAGCACAACCACATCGTGCCCGGCTGCGATATAAGCATCTACAATATTTGAACCGATAAATCCTGCACCACCCGTGACCAAAATCTTCATTTCAAGGTTTCCTCTCGCTCTTATAGTAAAGCTTTTGCGGCGATATCCTTACGATAATACGCGCCGTCAAAAGTAATTTTTCCCACTCCGCGATACACTTTGTGAATCGCTTTTTCAATATTTTCATCAATAGCCGTTACGCCAAGGACACGACCGCCATTGGTGACGACCTGTCCGTCCGCCTGTTTTGTGCCGGCATGAAATATGGTAATCCCTTCTTCAAGGGGACCTTTCAGGCCGATGATTTTTTTTCCTTTTTCATATTTACCGGGATACCCACCGGAGGCAATGACAACACACACTGCGGCAGCATCCTTATTTTCCCATTTAAAATTAGCCAACTGTCCGTCCTTAACCGCCAGCATCGCTTCAACCAAATCACTTTTTGCCAAAGGAAGCACA
>JAACEJ010000258.1 GCA_011682565.1 Actinomycetota bacterium
CACCCCATTCCAATTAACGAATAAATGCATTTTTACAGGGCTTTCAATGAAAAAAATAAAACTTGTTGATAAAATTCTTGAACATAGCGGAGACAGCATCCTTGTCATTAGTAAAGATGGTGTGATCCTGTCGGCCAATCCCGAAGCGTTGGATTTATTAGAGTTCTCTGAGGAAGAATTGGTCGGTAAGTCGTATTATTGGTTTTTCTTCAACCAAACGCCAAATCAAAAATTGGGCGAATTGATCAACGATGGATTTCATAAATCGGCAGAACATTTTTTGGAGGAAGCGAGCTACTCCACACCATCCGGGCTTATCAAAAAAGTGAAAATATCCACTGCTCTCCTGGCAGAGCAGCCATCGGGCCCTGCATTCCACCCAAAGGAGTCGCTGGTGGTTTTTATAAAACGTGTTGACAGAGGTCGTGCTGCCATAAGCACGGACGAGGACCGTCGCGATACTGTTATGGTGAACCGCCTGAAACGGGAGTTGGAAGAAACTAAGAAACAGAATGATCAATTTAACGTGCTTTTAAACCGGTTCGATCTCGTCAAAACGCTCATCGCCGGTCTTGTTTTTATCATTTTTGGATTTGCGCTGGTGTTTTCAAAAAACAGCATCCAGCTTTTTCCGCGCAAAATTGTCAGACAACCCGTTCAAGGCGTGGAAAGAAAAATCGTTAAGGCGGCTTTGGATTCGTTAACCATGGGAATCGAACTTTCCGGCATGATTGAACCTTATAACAAAGTGATGATTGCGGCGCAAACCTCGGGTAAAGTTGTGCGCCGTAACTTTAACGAAGGAGATTATGTACAAAAGGGGGCTATTCTCTACCAAATGGACACCAAAGATCTGGCGAAAAACGTACGTTCTGCCCGCGTTGCTTATATTGAATTACTGGAAAAATATAACCAGTTGGTCGGATGGGATTCGAGTCTGGTCGTTATGCAGGCGAAACGAAAATTCGAGCTGTCCAAGATTGCACTGAAAAATGAACGAAAAAAATTACAGGAAACAAAAAAACTTTTCGAAAAAGGAATCATTCCCCGGATTGAATATGAGCAGGCCATGACAGCATACAAAAAGGCCGAGTATGATTATGAAAATGCGCAGCAGTCCCTTGAAACTGAAATGGATAAAGGCAGTCAGGATAAGAAGCAAGTCATGCGATTAAAACTTGATAATGCTAAAGAAGAATTGGATGAAATTGAAGCGCGGTACGAAGCGACATTGATCCGTGCACCTGTTTCGGGGATTGTGATGCGCCCCGAATTAAAGAGCGGCAGGGTCGGAGACTTTAAGAATGAGGGTGAGATGGTGAATGACGGTGATCTTGTCGCGACGATCGGTGCCACTGAATCTTATATTATCAATTCCGGCATTGGCGAACTGAACGTAAAGAAAATTAAAGTCGGACAAAAGGTGATCATTTCCGGCCCCGGATTTTATAATGTGAAACTCGAAGGAAAAGTGGACTGGGTTGCCTCCACAGCGACAGTTGACGGGGATTTTCGCTATTTTCCCGTTCGCATCAGTTTCTCTGGTGTACCTGATTCGGTGAGCAAACAGATTCGGCTTGGCATGTACGCAGAAATGTCCATTCATACTCAGGACCTGAAGAATGTTGTGACCGTTCCCATCGAAGCCGTTTCTTACAGTGATGGCAAAGACCAAGTCATTGTTGTTAATGAAGAAGGGGCATACGAGGAGAGACCCGTGATAACAGGATACAGTGACCGGGGGAAAATTGTGATTAAAAAAGGCCTCAAGCCCGGCGAGAAAGTGCTTATTGGTTCGATGGAAAAATCATGATGAAAATATCAACGCATCTTTCAATTGCATTTCGTTATTTTAATAGAATGAAGAAAAACCTGGGTATCGTAGCGTTCAGCATGGCTATCGGCATTGCGTCATTCTATCTCTTGATTTTTTTCGGTGAAATTGTGCGCCAGGAGACGGCGCGACGATTTTATTCTCCGGGCGTCGATCTTTTTTCTGTTGTAAAGCGGAATGATGCCGTTAGAATCGCTCCGGCACAAATTCGATTATTCGATGAAAAAACAGCGGCTTATTTAAAGCGCAATCCGCAATTTGTTGTCGGTGTTGCGCCGGAATTATCAACTACCGATGAAATTCATTATGGTGAATTAACAATTAAAGTTCCGGTCATTGGTGTTGAAGAAGGGTACCTGAGCGTGTATGGCTTGCGGCTCGAGTACGGGCGGTTTTTTACGCGATTTGATTCCACAAAATCATACAGTGTGATCGGTAACCGCTTATACCAACGTCTGAAGAAAACCGCATCCGATTCTCTCGTTGGGGCGCGCATTTATATCGGTCAACAATTGGTGGAAAACATGGGTGTCCTGGAAGCGAGTCAAAGTATTTCCAGTGAATACTCTATCGATGATGCGCTGCTTTTACCGCTCGCCACGCTTAAGCAATTTGCAATTCATCCGGAAATCAGTAAAATAACGGTTCGCGCCAATCCCGGTCAACCGATTGGCCAGGTTGTGCAATATCTCGACCACTCGTTGCAGGATTATTTGGGCGACATATCCAACTTTGAAGTGAATAATCAGCGGGTTTTTCTGAGCATTATTTCCGAACGGGTGAAAAATCTTTCAATCCTTTGGGGTGCATTGGGTATCATTGCTATACTCATTGGCAGTTGGGGTTTGCTGCGCATTATGTGCATATCCATTCTTAGACGGAGAATGGAGGTTTCTTACCTGCAAAGATTCGAAGCACATGATAAAAGCCTTTTATCGCAATTTCTTACCGAGGCGCTCATCGTTACCGTCATCACGGGAATCCTGGGTATTGGATTCGGAATTGTTTTTTCTGTCGTTATTTCCCGTTTGAACAACTGGATGTTTTTTATTTCTTTCCTCGGGATTGCAACTTCGTTTGTTGTCACGCTTTTCATAAATTTGATTATGGGTGTCTATCCCGTTGCCGTCACTCTTTACTCAAAGAAGGTGAAAGGAAAGCTAGAAGAATAATTTGAATATGAAACAGAATATCATGAAACAAATCCGGAAAATGGAGAAAACTTTGCTATTTTGTATGTCGGGGAAATTCCTCGATTTAATGACTGTTTTAGTTTTTGTGGTTTTGGTCACAGGGCCTTTCCATCCTTCTTCTGCGCAGGATGAACGTAAGGGGATCGAGGTTATCCCTTCAACCCGGAGCGAATCACAATCTGATAGCAGTTATCTGAAAAATAACGAGCAGGATTTGCTTTCGCTCAGTTCTTTCGTGGATAGTTCGGGCATCAGAAAGCTATCTTTGGAGAAGATTATAAAACTGGCCGTCGAGCACAATCGAATCCTGAAGAGATATAGATTGTCCGGCGATGCGGCTAAAATTCGTTTAAAACAAGCAGAATATCGATTTTTGCCAAGTGCATATATCGATGCCGGTCGTACGGAGAATACAAACGTTTCTCTCGGACAGGTGGAAAGAACGCGAAAACTAAACAGCCGCCTGGGATTCTATCGCGCACTCGAAACAGGTGGTTCGGTAAGCGTCAACATGAACAACAGCACAAACGAGTCTTCGGCGAATGTGGGGATTGTAAATTACAGTTCCGGGCTGAACATTGCCGTGAGCCAACCTCTGCTTGCCGGACGGGGCATCAAAGTGAACCATGTCCCCATAGAACGGGCAAAAGATTATGCCAAGACGTCCATGCTCTATGTGAAGCAGAATCTGATTAATTTAATAACAAGAATTGAAAGCACTTATTGGGATTTGATCCTGGTTTATAAAGATTACGACATTCAGCAAGATGCACTTAAACGCGCCAAAGAGTTGCTGGAAGTGAATAAAAGTTTGATCGAATCCGGACGCATGGCCTCTCAGGAAATTGTGCAAACCGAATCGGACATTGCCTCGCGCGAAATTACTGTTGCCGGCGCAGAAAATGCAATCATTTCGACACAGATCAATCTGCAGGAACAACTGGATTTGGGTGAACGAATATTAATTCAACCGACGACAAAAATGGAGTTCAAACCCGTCAGCATCAGTGTAAAAGACTGTTTGGCGAGGGCGTATAAAAATAGGCCGGACTGGCTCATTAACGAACTCTATCTGGAAATAAACCGTATGAACTTGCTGGTAGCGAAAAATAATAATCAGTATACCCTGGGTAGTTCCGCCAGTATCGGCAGCGATGTCACCAGTGATCACAGCATGGAAAAAGCCTTCCGCGATGCTCTGATCTTTAAGGAGCTTTCCTGGAATGTGGGCCTTTCATTTGTTGTACCATTTAATAAACAGGTTTTAGAAAATAATTATCAACTCTATCTGATCTCTTACCGGCAGCAAAAGATTTATGTGGACGAACTCCAGGATGATATCCGCATTGCCGTGGAAAATTCTGTTCGAAACGTGCAATTTTCTTTAAAACAGGTGGGACTTGCGCGCCGCGCCAAACAGCTCGCACAAAAAAAACTCAATCTCGAAGAAGAAAAAATGAAAGTTGGTCGTTCCTCCAATTTTCAGGTCATCAGCTACCAGCGCGATCTCACCAATGCCCAGAACGAAGAACTCCGCCGAATAGCGGGCTACCTCAAAGCTCTTGGCTACCTGGAACAAACAATGGGAACGACATTGGAAAAGTGGGGAATAAAGGAAGAAAGCGTGGAATAAATTTTTCGGTAAAGAGTCCGGGGCGAGGGCAACGATTTTGACGTACGCGGCCACCTGCGTGGCATCAAAATTATAGACATTCGATTCATTTTTCAGGTTGAAAAGAGCGACCGGCGCAAAGTCGGCGGAATCCGAGCCTGTGACGGATGTCAGGATTTGTACCTTGGTTATTTGTCGTCATGCCAAGCCATTATCGCCGTCGCCGTTGTCAGTAAGGCTAAGCTTTTGAATGTCATCATTAAGTGAAGACATGATTTGCCACGGAGGGCGGATAAGACTTGACTCACCTCTTGAAAATTGGCGCCATTGAGACGGCGAAACCCCGAGTTTCTTTTTAAAACATTTTGAAAAATAATACTGCGATTCAAAACCAACTAACAAGGCAATCTGTTTTACTGGAAGTGAAGTCTCTCTGAGCAATTGTTTTGCTTTATTTAATTTTAATTGCAGAAAATATTGTCCAGGCGCTAATCCGGTATAATGGCGAAACATGCGCCTGAACCAGGAGTATCCGACATGAAGTTCCACAACTAATTGTTCAAAATCAACCGGTTTATCGATATTTTCTACCATGTATATTTTGGCTTTTTTAATAACCGTTTCAATTTCTTTACCGCCGAACTGCCTGTGTCGCTCCGCAGTATGTACTTGAGCAATAATTTGATACGTAAGCGAAGCAATAATTTCTCTATAGCCAATCGTTTCCTCTTCCATCAATTCTAAAATTTGATGATACAATTGAAGCAACGTCTCATTGAACCCGATTTCCCAAACCGGTTTTCCCGGGGATAATATTTTGTGTTGCATGAATTTCTGTGGCTGGATGCCGTCAAAAGATACCCAATATTCCTTCCAACCTGTACGAAAGTCTGGCGCATAAGTGTGCCAGATGCCCGGGAAAAGGAGAAGAACAGTTCCTTCCTTTATCTGTTTCTTACCTGTAGCCTTCGATTTAAAGAAGCCTTCCCCGCGAGTGATGTAGATTATTGAAAATTCCGGCAAAACCCGTCCTTTTTTCCAATCGAACATATATGTATTCGGATGTTGGTCAGGCGGATAAGGGATATGCGGCGGTATATCGGCATTTCCACAGCCAGTGACATATAAACCCCAAAGCTTGTCGGACTCTGCAACGGTCAAATAATCAAATGTGGAAAATTTGGTTTTGATCATAGTGAAATTCCTGAACTTATCAATTGTTTCTTTATTATTCCTATGTCAAAAAGTACAAAATATTTCCCATTTTGTCCATTTCTTTTTTACAAATATAAAGTATCTTCAATATAAATATT
>JAACEJ010000259.1 GCA_011682565.1 Actinomycetota bacterium
TTTTTTGCTGGATATCTCCGTTTATCGCCCCGGCAGCAAAACCCCGCGCCTGTAATTTTTCCGCCAGTTGCACGGTCGAGGTTTTCGTTTTAACGAAAACGATGACGCCGTCAAAGGATTCGGCTTCCAGTATTCGGGTTAACGCATCAAGTTTATGAAATCCGCTCACCATCCAGTATCGCTGACGTGTGGTTTCCACAGTTGTGGTTCGCGTTTTTATGGTGATTTGCACCGGGTCTTGCAAATACTTTTTTGCGATCCGGCGAATTGCAGTGGGAATCGTGGCGGAGAAAAGCCCTATCTGGCGTTCGGCCGGCAACTGCTCCAATATCCATTCCACATCTTCCAGAAAGCCCATCCGCAGCATTTCATCAGCCTCATCAATAATCATGCAGCAAAGCGCTTCCAGGTTCAACGTTCTCCGACGCATGTGATCCATCAAACGTCCCGGCGTTCCCACAATAACATGCACACCGCGTTTTAGCCGCCGCAACTGTCCGCCATATTCCTGCCCACCGTAAATGGGCAACACGTGAAAATTTCTCAGATAAGCGGCATATTGCTGAAAAGCCTCTGCCACCTGGATGGCCAGTTCCCGTGTAGGCGTCAAGACCAGCACTTGAGGTTCGAGTCTGCTAAGGTCTATACGCGACAATAATGGTAATGCAAAAGCCGCTGTTTTTCCGGTACCGGTTTGTGCCTGTCCCAGAACATCTTTTCCCTCAAATATTTGCGGTATTATTTTCGCCTGAATAGGAGTTGGAGTTTCATAGCCAGCATCATCAAGAGCCCTCATCACCGGCTTAATCAACCCTAATTCGGTAAAATCCGGGTGTGAAAAAATATCAGTCGACATGAAAAATACCTCCACAGACCTGATGAACCGACAATAATTTATATGAGATTGGTTTTTGAAAATTGATTTCCATAATTATGTACCTTTGTTTGTTAAAATTTAATCCATGCAAAGAAAATATTCTGTTTAGCAAATTGAGATAAGACTTGAGAGTTCACTTTCCGGCGGTGTTGCAGATATCTCGTTCCCAAGCTCCAGATTGAGAAAGAAATACTCTATCTAAGAGCAAAATACAAACTTTTGAACAATAATCTTTTCTGGTTACTTTTAAAAAGAAAAGTAAGGATAATTTTTCTAAATTCAAAGAAAGATGTGTATACAATCAAAACCACGAAGAACATGTGTCATAACATCCTCCTGCTGTGATTGCACCGGAAATCCTTCCAGTACGAAAAATGGGTCAGGACTTTTTTTCCCAAAAAAAATAATTGCAACTAAAAGCCTGTGTCTTTTCCAAGTCTCCCTGGCTTCATCCTTTCCTCTTTTTCGTTCACCATGCATTAATGGCCGATCTTTTATATTCGGTCAAAAAATTAAAGTAATCGTTTTGATTATTGTTTAGTTTTTTTAAATTTAGCTACGAGACTAATCTTTATTCCCTTTTTAGCTAAAGATCAGGTTCGCTGCTTTAATCGACCTCTATCGTCATTCATCAATTTGGAGGAATTCATGAAACAATCTTTCCTGAAACTTTTTAATAATTTAATTTTTATATTTTTGCTATTGTTAAGCGCAAGTAATTTATATGCACAGCCGGAGGGGTATGAATTGGTTTGGCATGATGAATTTAACGGCGCCAAGCTGGATACCACAAAATGGAAACACAGAGGATTGGGGGCTAGGCGGAGCGGCAGAGTTACAAAAGACGCCGTCTCTCTGGATGGCGAGGGTCATTTATTAATAACAACGACAATTCTTGACAGCAGTCATTACTCTGTCGGCATGATTGGCACGCAGGAGACTTTCAATACGACCTTTGGATATTTTGAATGTCGCGCCAAATTTGGCAACGGTGTTCCGTGGGATTCATTCTGGCTCCAATCTCCTACAGCTTATCAACAGGGCGATCCCAAGGTTACGGGAGCGGAAATAGATGTCTTTGAATTTACCGGTCAAAAACACAGTACCTTTGGCTATGATGTGCCTAGCAATATTCATTGGGTTGATGCGAGGAACAACTGGCAACACTGGGGAAGTCACAAGGCAGTGATTAATGATATTGATGGTTATAATACATTTGCCGTATTGTGGACGCCGGACTGGTACATTTTCTATGTAAATAATGTTTTTACTTTCATCGCAACCAGAGGGGTGTCTCATGTTGACGAGTATATTATTCTAAGCGAGGAACCCTATTTCTGGAAAGATTTGCCGGACAGCGTTCGCAATGGCGCGGTTATACAAGATACATTCCGGGTTGATTATGTCAGGGTATATCAAAAAAAATCATCAACTCTTGTTAAAAATATTACACAAAAGAATGTGGAAAATTATGCCCTGGAGCAGAACTACCCGAACCCCTTTAATCCGGTTACCACAATTCCCTATTCCATACCGGCTGACAATTTTGTAACTCTCAAGGTCTATGACATAATGGGGCAAGAGGTATCCACCCTGGTAAATGAGCAGAAAAAAGCGGGCGCTTATACGGTATCTTTTAACGCAACAAATTTACCTTCCGGCGTCTATTATTACAAGTTGGTTTCCGGCAGCTCTTTTTCCAAAACGAATAAAATGTTGCTTTTGCGTTAGACTACAAATGCAAAAACATCCCCGCCGGGATTTCTTGTTTTTTAAGCTTTGGGCCGGAAATGTAAACTTTTAGTGCTTTGCCGCCTCCGGCCTGAAAGTAAGCCAGACGAATCGGATGATATCCGGCTTTTAGAGCGATCTGGCCGATTCGTTCCTGATGCCCGTGCCAGCCATCGTTTTCGACGACGAGTTGATCGTGGATGAAAAGACGGCTACCGTCGTTGGATAAAACAGTAAATGTGTAAACACCGTTTGCCGGGACTTTTATAAATCCTGTAAACACGAGACCGAACATCTCCGGCCATTTTTCGTACGGAAAAACAATCTGCTCAGCAAGCCCGCTTTTCACGGGTGTCAGATTTTGTAAATCCGTGGTCGAATTAATGGGTTGCTTCAATTCGAAATATTGAAAATTCAATCCGCTTTGCCCGTTAACCGGAGACACGGATTCAAGCGGCTTTTGCTTGATAAAATGCCCCGTATATATTTTTCCGGCCTTACCTCCGGGCATCACTTCCCTTGCTTTGAGCACTGTTGTTTGGGTGATGCGAAACGGCTGCTTATAAATCGGTGAATCTTTGCTCGGTTCCGTGCCATCCAGTGTGAAATGGATTTCCGAGTCGGTTCTTCCTTTTTGAATATTCACCGTCGCTTTATCGATAAAAACATTGCGCGAATGGAAACCTTTTAGTGAAGGCCAGCGGTAATTGACGTCCATCTCATCCAGGCGGCGATAATGAGCCGACATGCGTTTAAGAAAATTATCCAAATTACGCTGCGATTTTGGCGACCAGACGACCTCGGCCAATGCACTCATCCGCGGCAGCGCCATGTATTCAACGTCGGCCGGAGTTTTTATGTACTCTGTCCAGACATTGCCCTGGGCGCCGAGAATGTGGTGTGATTGCTTTTTTGTTAATTCAGAGGGGACGGGTTCATAAGCATAAACTTTTTCCAACGGCAAAAAGCCGCCGATAGCCCGAGGCTCGTTCCCCGGATCACCCTGATAAAAATCAAAATAACAATACGATGTCGGACTCATCACAACGTCATGGTTTTGCTGTGCCGCAGCTATTCCACCTTCAACGCCGCGCCACGACATCACCGCCGCATTGGGCGCCAGACCACCTTCGAGAATTTCATCCCAGCCAATAATTTGCCGACCTTTGGAATTAAGGAATTTTTCAATGCGCTGAACGAAATAACTTTGCAATTCATTTTCGTCCTTCAGTCCCTCATCTTTGATTCGCTTTTGGCACTTGGGGCATTCTTTCCAACGGTCTTTTGGAACTTCGTCGCCGCCAATATGAATGTAATTGGACGGGAAAAGGTCCATGACTTCCGACAAAACATTTTGCAGAAAAGTAAAAACGCTGTCGTTACCGGCGCAATAGACATCTTTTGAAATGCCCCAGTTCACGCGCACTTGGAACGGCCCGCCCGTACAGGAAAGATTCGGGTAGGCTGCCAGCGCCGCAACGCTGTGGCCGGGCATCTCAATCTCCGGGACAATGGTGATAAAACGATCCTTAGCGTACTGCACGATTTCGCGGATTTCATCCTGGGTATAGAATCCGCCGTAACGGATGCTGTCGATTACATCGGGTTTATTAATCTCGGCAACGGTTGTCCCTTCCCGCCAGGAACCGATCTCAGTCAGACGGGGATATTTTTTGATTTCAATCCGCCACCCCTGGTCATCGGTCAGGTGCCAGTGGAAAACATTCATTTTGTGCATGGCCAGTTCATCGATGTATCTTTTGATGAAATCAACTGCAAAAAAATGACGCGACACGTCCAGGTGCATTCCGCGCCACGGAAAGCGTGGCTTGTCTTTGATTTTCACTGCGGGTATAGTCCATGCAATTCCTGATTGTGCAGAGTCGGTTTTAAAAATCTGCGGCGGCAAAAGTTGAAAAAGCGTCTGCACGCCGTAAAACAGTCCGGCGGGTCTGCCGCGGATAATGACGCCGTTTTTATTCGATTCCAGCACATAGCCTTCATCTCCAAGGCCTTCGTCTGCTCCGGCCGTCGTCAACAAAATAGCGCCGACGATCATTTTGTCCTTTTTTGTCGAAGAAATGGACAGTTTGTAACCGCTCGCTTTTTCTATCCTTTGCGCCAGATATTGACCGATATACACGGCCCGGCCATTGCCCGACTCGGCCAGAATCCGCGTCGAATCGGACACGTTGAACGAACCGTTATAAACTTTAATCTTTGCCGGTTTGGGGATGATATTCACCGCGGATTGATTTGCGCGATGACAACCCGAAAAAATAATGATAGAAAACAGAGAGAAAATTATAGCTAGTCGTTTCATAGCAACACCCTTGTTGGTTTTTCGTGTTAAGAAAAAGAAGGTTCTTGACATGTTGATAATATAACGTTGGCTTCACCTGCAAAGACGATTGGAGCGTGACGAGCGGCTTTGTCAAGTGCAAGCTGTCTGGTATCTCTTTTCCGGCCCCGGACCATTTAGCCAGCCTCGAATTCGGCGCCAGTCCTCGACCTGAGCATCAAACTTCCGATGAGTATTCAGAATGCGGTTACCACAGTGATACACAGCAAAAAGCTGACTGCCGCATGGCAATGAGATCCCCTGTTTCGATTCGACCGCTTTGCGAAATGGACCCTTCTTGACGCTAAATTCGGCGAGAATCGCTTCATACGCCCGCTGTCCAAGAGCAACCACTACCTTGGGCGAGACAATTTTAATCTGCTGCCGCAAAAACAGTCTACCACAGTTCTTAAACCAACTAGGTTCCACGGTGGCCTGCATCCCGCCAGTCTTCAGGCACAAGATGGCGTTGGTGAGAAAAAGGCCACGCCCGCCATGGTCGTACGCCTTGAGCGAGACACCGAATCCCGAGGCATGAAGAAGTTTTTCGAGTGTTAGCATGGTCCGATTGCGAAGATTGTCGAGACCGCGGTTGGCCTCGTAATAATTGGTGTCGCCCCAGTCTTGACCGACGACCATTATTTCAGCTTCTAAGTCACCGTGCAACTGGGTCCACGGTCCAATTTCGTCGGAGTCGTATTCCTTCAAATTAGCCGCGGCTGGGTTTTGCAGCCCCCGACAAGCACGGCACTTTTTGCGCCGGATAACCAATTTATCATATTGAGTTTTTTTCATACTGTCCTCAAATATAGATTTCTTGTATCCCTAACATTATTTTAACTGATTACACAGAGGATTTAGTCGAATATTCGTTAAGCTCTTTTCCATCTCGTGCCGACGATCTTCGTCGGCATGCCGTCAAGGACGCTCTGCGTCCTGTTTTCCTTTTGTGACGCAGAGCGTCACTCATGCATTCCGCCGCAGAGCAGCGGAA
>JAACEJ010000751.1 GCA_011682565.1 Actinomycetota bacterium
AGAGATGATAACTGCTGCTGTGGAGTTAGGCCTTAGCAAAGATTTAGCGAAGGATTTGGTTTTGCAGACCGCAAAGGGAGCTGCACTCTTAGCTCAGCAGCGGGACGAACAAGGCGAAAGTGTTTCTGCCTTGCGTCGCAAAGTTACTTCGCCCGGCGGGACCACTGAAGCTGCATTGAAAGTTTTCGCTAACGACCAATTTGGTGCGACCGTTCTCGTCGCGTTGCAGGCCGCTACCGAGAGGAGCAGGCAACTCTCAAGAGGCTAAACAGATACGGGGATGGTATTATGCCAAATTAGGGGGGAACTTTTCTTAGGCTGGGTTGTATAACACAGTAGAAAGAAACTTACTAAATCCTGGACATATGAATGAAGATGTCAATATTATCAGGGATATTCTCAATGGCGATATTGACTCGTTCAAATTTTTAGTTCAGAGATACCAAAAACCCGTTATCAGTATGATAAAAAATATTATAAATGATCCTCATCTGTGCGAAGATATTGCTCAGGACGTGTTCTTTGCAGCGTTTAGAAAGCTGAAATCCTTTGATTCTGCACGAAGCAGTTTTTCAACCTGGCTATTTACCATTGCGAAAAATAAGAGTTTGAATGCCTTAAAGAAAAAACGGATATTATCTATCAACCCGATACCTGAAAAAGCTGACACAAATACACCATCAGAAAACCTTCAAAATAAGGAGTTTTTCGATATGCTGGACAAAGCACTTTACGACCTGCCAGTCAAGCAAAAGGTGGCATTTGTTCTGGCTGAATTTGAAAATCTGCCATATCAGGAAATTGCACAGATACAAGGGGTCAGGACGGGCACTGTTAAATCAAGAATTAACAGAGCAAAAGTAAAACTTGCAATAGCCTTGAAAGGGCTTAATGGAGATATTTAATGGACACTGAGAAAATTTACAATCTTTGGAAAAGTAAAAAAAGCTATCTTAAAACGAACCAAAATTTTTCAAATACGATCATAAAACGCATAAATCAATATGAACAGAAAAAAAGAAAACCTTTTTTTGATATGTATAAAATCATTGACTTTATATCAATACAACCATTGGCCCAAGTTGCTCTTTTTGCGGCAGGTGCTATAGCTGGTTTTGTCAGGCTTATTTTTGTGATTAGAATGGTTCTTGAGTTTTAAGTAATGGAGCTAAAATGATACAGATAAATGAGGGGCGTCCATGGTTAGCAGTTGTGTTTACTCTGATTATGCAGGGATTAGGCCACGTATATTGCGGAAGATTGGCTAGAGGCCTTGTTTTTAATTTTCTAAATATTTTGCCGATACCCATAGTCATAGCACTGTTCTTGGTTAACACATCACCAATACTAATGCCAATAACTATTGCCCTTATCATTATAAGTGCGATAATTCAGCTTATAGCTATTATCGATTCGGCTTATATTGCGAAACATACAAAGGCGGATTATGAGTTAAAAGACTACAACAGATGGTATGTATATGTACTTTTAGTTCTTATTGTTTCAGGAGGTAGCATCGGTAGTGCTTTATATCTTAGAGATCAATTGCTTGAGGCGTTTAGGGTTCCTAGTATTTCCAGTTACCCAACGATAGCGTACAATGACAGAATCTTGGCAAATAAAATCGTATATAAAACAAAAGACCCTGCCAGGGGCGACCTCGTAGTATTTATCAACCCGAAAAACAGGCACCAAAATTATATTAAAAGGATTGTTGCTGTTGCCGGCGATACCGTGGAGATCAAAGACAATCAAGTCTATATAAACGGCAAAAAACTACGACAGCAGATAATTCGGCAATCAGCGTCAGAAAATATAAAGGTTTCGGTTAATGGAAAACCGCTCGAAGGAGATATTTTCTATGAGACCAATGGCGATGCTCGATACAAAATCATCTTAGCCCAAAATCCTGACAATCCGGCATCCGATTTTGCGAAGATAACAATTCCCGAATATCATTGCTTTGTTCTGGGCGATAATCGAAATTTCTCGCTCGACAGCAGACATTTCGGCCCTATCCTTTTGGCTACAATCAAAGGCCGTGCCGATTACTTATACTGGCCCGCTAAGGGCTGGTCTCGATTCGGTAAATTAGGTCCGGAACACCTGCCGGACAACGAGAAGTAATTGGTCCCTTGGTATCAAAATTGGTTATATCCGGCCTTGTTTTTTCGCCGTCTCCGCTTTTCGCCGCCTTCGTAAGAAGGTGAGGCGGTGAAAAGAAAGGGACGATGAAAAAAATATTCGCCGGATTCGTTAGAGCCGTACTTCAATATTAAAACCTGTTTGGTTCCGGCTGCGTCTGATCAGGATAGGCTCTTACTCCACAATAATCGCCTCGACCGGACAATCATCGGCTGCCTGCCGGGCTGTTTCTTCAAATTCGGGCGGCACCTGCGGAGAAAGTACCTCGGCAATCTCGTCGCCAATCTGGAATACCTCAGGACAGGTATCGGCGCACAGTCCGCAAGCCGTACAGTTGTCTTCGATTCTCACTTTCATAAAATCCCTCAAAAAAAATGTTTTTCTGGAAATTTCAGCCGGCTCTGCTATACTAACGGCTCTTACAGACTAAATAGTCGATAATCAATAGTCAATAATAAATTTAATGGTCGGGTCCCAGACAAACCAGGCCCGTGAATCTGGTCAGGCGAGGAATCGAGCAGCCATAAGCGATGCCCTGGTTGTGCCTGGCAAACCCGGCCGCCTTTTTCCGTTTTTCGCTATGGCTTATACAGTACTGGCAAGAAGATATCGCTCACAACGGTTTGATGATGTCGTCGGACAGGGGGCTATTGCGCAGACTCTCAAAAACGCCATCAAAACCGGCCGAGTCGCCCACGCTTATCTGTTTTGCGGCACAAGGGGTATCGGCAAAACCACTATGGCTCGCATACTGGCCAAATCCCT